>CAKVIS010000006.1 GCA_934754415.1 uncultured Bulleidia sp. | reverse complement strand
AAGATAAGTAAGCGTTGTATCAATGCAGATTTTAATGGTGCAGCAAACATCTTAAGGAAGTGCTTTCCAGATGCATTTCAAAAAGATCCGGATTTCAATGAGTATCAAATCATTAAACATCCAGATCTTGTATTAACTCAATCAGGTAATTTCCAAGTGTAAAGTAAGGAAATAGCGGTATCGTGGACATGCCATAGGTTAAATTAAGTCCTTATGATTAGTTTAGCTTAGAAGCCTTATCTTCAAACATGATGTCTTACATCTGTTAAGGTGGGGAGGTTCACGCAAGATCCTCGCCGTTGGTGGCGATCACTTTCTTATACCAGTCGAACGACTTTTTCTTCCGACGCTGGCGCGTGCCATTGCCATCATCATCCTGATTGACATAAATAAAACCGTACCGCTTGGAGATCTGGGAGGTGGATGCGCTGATCATATCAATGCAGCCCCAGCTGGTATAACCAAACAGCTCTACGCCATCCTCGATTGCTTCTTTCATCTGTTCGATGTGCTTGCGCAGATAGGCGATGCGGTAATCATCATTGATGCTTCCATCCGGTTCGATCTTGTCCACAGCACCCAGACCGTTTTCTGCAATGAACAGAGGCTTCTGATAACGGTCATACAGCTGATTCAGCGCAGTCCGCAGCCCCTTCGGGTCGATCTGCCAGCCCCACTCACTGGATTCCAGATAGGGGTTCACAACACTGTTGCCCAGCATATTGCCGACTGCACCAGTATGCTGGTCTGCATGGGCACTGATTGCACTGGACATATAGTAGCTGAAGGAGATGAAGTCCACCGGATACATCCGCATGATTTCCTCATCACCCTGTTGTACTTCCAGTTTTACGCCTTTTTTCTCAAAGAAGCGAGCAGCATAGGCCGGATAATAACCGCGTGCCTGCACATCGGTAAAGATCAGACTCATGCGCTGTTCATCCACGGTTTTCTGAATATCATCCGGGTCGCAGCTGTACGGAACCAGCAGCTGGTAGCTGACCATGCAGCCCACCTTGGAATCCGGGATGATCTCATGGCAGTACTTCGTTGCCAGTGCGCTTGCCACAAACTGGTGGTGTGCAGACTGCCAACGCTTCTGCTCGATATTCTCACAGTTTTCTTCTACGATACCGGCACTGACAAACAGATGGTGTTTGATGCAGTTGATCTCGTTGAAGGTCAGCCAGTATTTTACTTTATCTTTATACCGCTTGAAGCAGGTGGTTGCAAATTTCACATAGAAATCGATAAGCTTGCGGTTTGCCCAGCCGCCGTATTCCACGCCCAAAGTCAGCGGCATTTCATAGTGAGACAGCGAAACCATCGGCTGGATGCCGTACTTGGCACACTCATCAAATAGGCTGTCATAGAACGCCAGACCCGCCTCATTGGGTTCTGCCTCATCGCCGCGAGGGAAAATGCGTGTCCATGCAATGGACATCCGGTAGCACTTGAACCCCATTTCCCCAAACAGGCGGATATCCTCCTTGTAGTGGTGGTAGAAATCGTTGCCCACACGCTTGGGATAATAAAGTTTGGAATCCGGATTCATGGCTTCCTTGACCTGATCGTGGGTCATCATCAGCCATTGATCCAGCCATTTTTCCTTCGGAAGCGATGAATCAAAGGTGTACACATCTGCGACCGAAAGACCTTTGCCGCCCTCGTTCCACCCGCCTTCCAGCTGGTTTGCTGCCGAGGCACCGCCCCAGAGAAAACCTTTCGGAAAGTGTTTTCTAACTGTAAAATCCATAAAAACCTCCTGTCAAACTTTCAAAATTGCACCCTCGTCCGCAGAAGAGACCAACTTTTGATACCGTGCCATCAGCTTCCTGCACAACGATGCCGTTCTGGTTGATGTGATCAATCAGCGTCTCATTCACATCTACCATCGTTACGTCCTGTGTACGGGACAGCTTTGCGCCATACAGACTGCCCATTGCGCCTGCACCCAATACTGCGATTTTCATATACCACGCGCTCCTTCATTTATCTTCTTATCACTCGCTGTCTTTCAGTGTACTTTCGACAGCCTTATTGTATCAGCCCGCAAAAGGAAAAGCCGTTCGGGAAAATTCTCTTACAAAAGCAAACTTTTCCGAATGGCTTATATCCAAGCTGTGTCTTATTTTTGCAAAATATCCGCCGCCGCATGAAAAAACTCAATGATGCCCGGTTGATCATCCCTGAATTTCAGAATCTTGATCGTGCTGATCTCTCTGAAGTCGTATGGGAACGGCGTGTCGAGTGTGATGATTTCCATGCCGGTCTGCACGGTGGGAGTTGTACATATCACACACAGCGTGTTGCGATTCAGCATATAGGTTGTAATTTTAGCCGGGTCTTCTTCCGGCAGCAGCATTTCAATTTTTGCCAAGTGTGAAAGTGTTTTATACTGGGTGATTCTTTCCATCCGCGCCATGCGTTGGATACGATTTGTTTTACGGCAGTCCTCCAGAATGCTCTTCAGCATTTCACGGTTTTCATTTGTCATAATGATCGGGATCAATCGGAAGCGACTGTTTTTCAGTGCGATTTCAGGCTCTGTTGTCAGGAAAATCGTGTAATAATCGATATCCCACAGCAAAGAGCTGTTCCATGCGTAACCGGGCAGATAGTCTACACGCTCCGGCGCAAACGAAAGCATCTGACAGATATAGTTCCTCAAATTTTCCATCAAGTAAAAACTCTGATTGCCTACCAAAAGGATGCGAACGCTGGATGGGTAATGAATCGTATCCAGATAGCTGCCCAGAAATGCCGCCATATTCAGAATTTCTGTCCGAGGAAGCTTTTTTGCAAACACATCCTGAAATGCCTGTTTCACCAGATGGATCGCCAGCGGATATTTTATCAGGATGCTTTTATCGTAGTAGTTCACCCGGTGATAGGGGCGTTCCAACAATGCGTTCAGATTTTGAGCGACCAGTTCGGGGTCTTCAAAGTGCAAAGGCTGAGAAAGCTTCAGCTTCTGGTTAAAGTAGTTCTCCAGTGCATGAAGGTTTTCCTGTTTTGCATCGGGGTGGCTTTTAGGTGCAAGGATCGTTGCTTTCCGAATGAATTTATTGATCTCTGTCTGCTCGGACGCTGAAAAGGTATATCCGAGCTTTCTCGACAGCGTTTCATAAAAGGCTGAATATTCAAACGGTTTCTCGCCCATTTCCGGGAGATAGTATCCCAAACTGGAACGCAGTCGGCTCATCGCAATGTAGCGGAGAAGAAAAGAATATTCTTCTCCTGAAATAAAACGCCCGGTATCGATCAGCAACTGCTGCAAAGGTTCCGCTGCCTGTTCCATGGATTCCTGATAGTGCTGCACCGCATCCGGATCGATCTTTGTCATTTGCAGGACATGGAGCGGTCCCCATGCAGTGCATGCGTACCGTTTATCCTTTTCCTCGCCATGAATATAGATACCCCTCTGCGGTGAAACTTCCAGTTGAATATCATCATTACGACCAAACCACCGCCGCATCTGACGGATTTCTTCAAACACAACAGACTTCGATAAATAATAATCCTCCGCCAGCTGATCCATTGGAATATACTGCCGCCGAAAAAGCAGATCCATGATCAGGATGATGCGTCGTGCATCCAGATTAAAGTAAACCTCATTATAAAAAGCGTCCTTCAGAATTTCATTGCGCAGACATTCGCTGATTCGGCAAACTCGATAGCCCTTGTTCTTTTGTGTTTCGATGTTTCCCTCTTGCCCAATGTCCTCCATGAGCCACTTTATATTTTGCTGAACCTTTTTCTTGTTCCAATCCAGCATCCTTGAAAGTTCTTCGCCGGTAATCCAATCTCCCTTACGCAGCATACAGAACAAAAGATCTCGCGCTTCTTTTCGCAGCTCCATAATGATGCCCTCAACTTCCAGATTTTCGTTTGACCTAAGATTGTTTTAAGTATTTCATCTTTTTTTAGAAAAGTCAACGCTGCATTCAAAAGTCGATAAGTCCTACTATCGTTGCTTTACCACAATAAATTTGCTGAAGTGAAAAGTTAAATTCCACTTCAGCCAAAAGACAGTAAACCCGTGCCAAACCCATACCTTTAATGTTTTATATACCACAAAAAATAAAGGATAAGGGCATTCCTTATCCTTTATGCTTATGCAATCCATCCAAATTTCTTACAGGCGTACTGAATACCATCTTCAATATTGGCCTTTGTGACAAAATCTGCTTTTTCTTTTAAAGACTCTGTCGCATTGCCCATGGCTATACTTGTCCATTGAGGATCAAACATCACCTCATCATTGGTATCATCACCAAAAACAACCACATCTTTCAGATCTCCATGAACATATTCCATCATATCCACAATACCCTGATGTTTTTCATCATACTGAAACATCAGATACTCCTGCACAAAGCGGAGATGACCAAGAAGATCTTTCGTACTCAGTTTGTATTCTTCCTGTGCAGGAATGGAAATATACATCTTATAGATAGTGTCCAGAATACGATAATCCAAATCACTTTGCACAATATATTCCGTAGGTTCTTTTCTTCCACCGCACTGCTGCACAAACAGTTCATCTTTACTGTAGACTTTAATAGAATCATCCAGCTGCAGAACATAGCCATATCCTAACTGTTCCACCTGATTAAGAATGGTTTTACATGCATGGATTTCCAATGGTGTATTTTTAATCAGTTCATGATGAAATACCAGAGCCCCTCCACCTGCACACACCATATCTTCAAGACCTACTTCATCTAAAAATTTTCTTGCTTTATAATGTGTTCTTCCTGTCGCAATGGCTACAAAATGTCCGTTTTCTTTCAGCTTATGTAAAGTATCCAGAGCTGAGGGAACGATGCTATTGGTTTTTCTGTCTGTTAAGGTACCGTCTATGTCAAAGAAAAAGTATTTCTTTTCCATGTTTAGTCCATGTTCTTTAAGAAAGCCTTATAAGCATTATATGCTTCATAAACATCGGCTTTAGAAACGATTTCACATGGAGCGTGCATATTCTGAACTGCAATACCAGCATCTACAACATCCATATTCTGGTTGGCAAGGATATACGCAATAGTTCCTCCTCCGCCTTTATCTACAGCACCAAGTTCGCATGTCTGGTAACCGATTTTATCATTTTCCATGACTCTTCTGACTTTTGCAAAGTATTCTGCATTACAGTCACTGCTTCCACTCTTTCCTCTGGATCCTGTGTACTTGTTGTAGCAGATACCTTTTCCAAAGAATGCGGCATTCTTCTTTTCAAATACTCCTGGATACATTGGATCAAAAGCAGCACTGACATCAGAAGATAACATTCTGCTGTTTTCTAATGTTGTAACAAGATCCAGATAAGAAGACTGACCCATCTTATCCAACAATCTTGCGATGATAGTAGAAAAGTAAGAAGACTGCATACCTGTATTACCCATAGAACCAATTTCTTCTTTATCTACTAAAATACAGCAGCTTGTTCTTTCAGGTTTTTTCATTTCCAGAATAGCTCTCATGGAAGTATAGGCGCAGACTCTGTCATCATGGCCATAGCCCATGATCATAGATCTGTCCAGACCAAAATCACGTGCTTCTCCTGCAGGAACCACTTCTAATTCTGCAGACATGAAATCATCTTCATTCATGCCGTATTTTTCTTCAAGAAGAGAAAGAATATAGGCTTTGACAGGATCTTTTTCTTCTTTCTTCTTTGGGATAGAACCAACCAGTACATCCAGAGCTTCACCTTCCACAACTTCAGAAGCAGATTTCTTCATCTGATCTGCAGATAAGTGTACAAGAATTTCTGTAATACCTACTACAGGATCAGCTGGATCTTCACCAATCACAACATTGACCGTTTCACCATTGGTCTTGCATACAACGCCATGTAAAGCCATTGGTCTTGCAGTCCACTGATATTTTTTGATACCGCCATAATAATGCGTATCCAGTAAAGCCAGACCTTCTGTTTCATATAAAGGCTTTTGTTTGATATCCAGACGTGGAGAATCGATATGTGCACCAAGAATGTTCATACCATCTGTTAAAGGCTTTTTACCTATAACAAACAGGCAGATGTTCTTGTTGCGGTTGATGGAATACACTTTGTCCCCTGCCTGTAAAGTTTCCATTTCAGCAATGTTCTTAAAACCATGCTTTTCACATAACACTCTGCTGTTTTCTGTGAATTCTCTTTCCGTCTTACTGATAGATAAGAACTGACGATAGTCTTCACAGAATGTGTTGACTTTCTTGAGGTCTTCTTTAGACCACTTTTCCCATAATGTTTTCATACGCTTTTATTCTCTCCTTTTTCAAACAGTTGTAAAAACTCTTGTTTCCCCTGTAATTTCACGACCATTTCCTGGTCTTTATATTCTACCACTTCCACCTTCAATACGGCTCTGTATTTATCTAACATTCCCATGGAAGTGTAAGGAATAGTACATGTAATCTGCTTTCCTCCATACATTTTTTCCAGAATTCTGTCTTGCAGGACATCTATATTCAACATAGTTTTTGAAGAAACACACAATCCATTGAATTTTGAAGGATCTTCAACAAGATCTATTTTATTGTACACGATCATGGTTTCTATATCCTGTGCATGAATCTGTTTTAAAGTATCCAGCGTCACCTGAAGCTTTTCTTCATGTAAAGGATCACTGGCATCCAGCACAATCACTAAAAGATCCGCTTCCGTACAGGCACTTAATGTACTTTGAAAGGCTTCTACAAGTGTGTGTGGGAGTTTGGATACAAATCCTACCGTATCATAAAGATAATAAGACTGGCTGGCATAGTCAATTCTTCTTACACTGGTATCCAGTGTAGCAAATAACATATCCTGTTCAAAAGTTGCAGAACCCGCACTGTGCGTAGAATCCAGAACAGCATTCATCAAAGAACTCTTACCAGCATTGGTATACCCCACAAGTGCACATTTCTTTAACAAAGTCCTGCCTCTTCTTCTTTCATCCTGTCCGTTCTTACTTGCAATCTTTCTAAGCTCTTCTTTTAACAGAGAAATTCTTCTGGCATATTTTCTTTCAATCAGTGCAGATCTCATTTCACCACTTCCTCGGTTATTAAAAGAGGATCTTGCATGTTCAGAAGCCTGAGCTGATTCTTTTACCACACGTGGAAGATCATATTGCAATCGTGCAAGCTCTGTCTGCAACAAAGCCTGCTTACTGCGTGCTCTTAAGGAGAAGATTTCCAGAATTAATGCAGTACGGTCTATCACGGATACACCGGCCACTTCCTGTATCCTGTCCGCCATAGAAATACTGAGGTCGTTATAAAACACCACCTGTTTTGCCTGAGATTCCTGTACCACCTTTGCAAGTTCCTCAAGTTTTCCCTGACGAAATGCAGTTTTAGGATGCATGGACACGGAAACCTGTGTCACTGTATCCACAACTTCTCTGTTGCTGGCTTCACACAGTCTTCTGCATTCTTCCATCTGAGAAGCAAAGGCTTTCTTTTCCTGTTGTAAACAGATACCGGCCAGTACAACTTTCATACATACTCCTTATTCTTAAGAGGATGTGGATCGCCCTTCTGAAGAGATTTTACATAATACGTAACAGACAGCCATTTTTCAAACTTATAGCCTGTATCTTCCAATACACCTGCTTTTGTAAATCCACACTTTTCATGAAGATGTTCCGAAGGCTCATTTCCCTGTGTCACAATGGAAACAGCCGTATGGTATCCATCTTCTTTTGCAAGATCCAGCAATGCCTGCATCAAAATGGTACCAGTACCATGGTGTCTTTGTTCATAATCCAGATAGATAGACACATCACAGGTATAGTCATAGGCACTTCTTGCATTAAAAGTATCCAGATACGCATATCCAACAATGGTATGTTCCGTATCTTCTGCTACAAGCCATGGATATCTTCGAGTAATATTTTCAATCCTTTCTCTAAAGGCTTGCAAAGATAACGGCTCTGTTTCAAATGTAATAGTTGTATGTTCAATATACCAGTTATAAATGGAAAGACACGCAGCAATATCCTCTTTATGCAGATTACGTATTCTCATCTTTCAAAGACTGTTTCTCCATTTACCACAGTCATCATTACTTTGACTTTATCAATATCTTCCACCTTCTCTTTGGAAAGGTCTTTATCCAGCACAACAAAATCTGCATAATACCCTTCTGCCAGTGTACCTGTTTTTGTTTCAAGATTTAAAGTATAGGCAGCTTTGGAAGTATAGGATTCTATTGCCTGATCCAGTGTCATTGCCTGATCTGCATTCAGGACATTACCATGACTGTCGCATCGCGTCATTGCAAGCTGAATACCTCTGAGAACATCTGGCACACACACAGGTGAATCTGATCCGTTACCTGTCGGTACAGTTTCCAGCAATGTTTTAAATGCATAGGAACTTGCCGCAAGTGGCCTTGGAATAAATTCCTTAACCATCTGTGCATCATCTTCAATGAAGGCTGACTGAATATAACAACAAAGATTCAACTTCTGAATTCTTTCTATCTGACGTGCATTCATAATCTGACAATGCACCAGGCCACTTCTTAAAGGATTACCTTCATAGAGTGTCTTTTCAAAAACATTCAGTACCTGCTCTACTGCCTGATCTCCAATAACATGTACAATGGTTGGCATGTTGAATTTATTCGCCATTTCAACATACAGTTCCATTTCTTCATCTGTATGTACCAGTGTGCCATGTTTATCCGGTTCATTCAGATACCCGTGAATCATTGCCGCATTCTTACTGCCAAGACTTCCATCTCCAATCAGTTTTAAAGGCCCGATGCTGAAGAAATCATCACCCATACCTGTGCAGTATCCTTCGTCCAGGAATTTTGCAAAGTCTTTCACATTTTCGAATTCACATTGCTGTACTACACGGATTGGCATTCTCTGCTGATAACGCAGCTTTTCATAGACGTTTAATACACTCGTATAATCCTTTGTCAAAGAGACAAAGTCGTCTGTACCCATAGATGTAATACCAAAGGAAGCACAATACTGCATACCCTGTAAGAGATCTTTTTCAATCTGTTCTTCAGAAATTGCAGGTTGTGCATTCTTTAAGATATTGATGGCATTTTCATACACAATACCTGTATCATACTCAATATGACCACCTTCTATTTCTGTATCACAATGCACATCGGCAAGTTCAAGTGCTTTGGAGTTGACGATCATACTGTGTCCGTCTACTCTTGTAAGACAGATAGCTTTTTCTGTGGAAATAGAATCCAGGAAAGCTTTATCAAAATCACAGGCATATCCTCTTCCTGTAATCCACATATCTTCACTGGATAAGAAAGGTTCTACTTTCTTACGTACGGTTTCTTTATCAGTCACACCCAGAAGCTGAACATGGTTGACATAGTCACCAGTTCTTAAAAGATGTAAATGCGTATCCATAAATCCTGGATACACTGACAAACCATGTACATCTACCAGTTCATCTGTATCTTCCAGTTCTTTCTGTATTTCTTCAGAAGCGCCAAACTTAACAAATTTACCGTCTTCTATCAGAAACGCATCTTCTTCTTTTTTATAGATATTGCAATGAATAAACGCTTTACGCATGTTCTTCCTCCTTTTTTTGAAAAAGTCATCTTACGATGACTTTCATTATAACCATTCTATACGGACATCATAATCCGTTTCAAGCGGAGCAATGACCTGCAGAACATCCTGTCTGTCGTACTGGTTTCCGCTTGCGACAATCCATCTTGTTTCACTTTCATCTCTGTGATAGATAATGCCTATAACCACACCTTTAAACTGCTCCACAGGTTCATAGACACCATAGATATACACATCCTGGAAATCCTCCTGAGTATAGTCTTCCACATAGCCTATGTTGCAAGGTAAACAAAGATCAGGAATGATAGAATGTAAAGATCCGTATCTTTGATCCACACGTACACTGACAAATTTGCCAAGATTTTCTCTTCCCATCAGATATTCCATTAACTGATACTCCATGCCACCTGCTTTAGATGGTTCTCCTGCTTTTTCAAATCCAAGAGATTTATAGAAACCCACGGAAGATCCTAATGCATTCAACGTAATTCTTTGAATACCTGCTTCTTTTTCTTCCTGCAGAAAATACTGCACAAGTTTTGTAGCTATGCCTGCATGGGTATCTTCTTTTCTTACAAATAACAATGACAGGTGTCCTTCTGTATATGCAAGAACACCTTTGACATCCGGATCCATATACCCGATCCAAGTCAGATCTTTTGCATGCATAGAAAGGAATTCAAGAAAAGACTTTGCCGCATTTCTGTCTAATCCAAGATTTCCTGAAGAAAAGAATACTTCTTTTACAAGATTAGTCGCATCATGGATACGTTCATTTTCCAAATGAATGATCTTTCCCATCAGAAACTCAAATCCTTATCATAAAGTGGAACAGAATCTTTGATAATCTTTTCTTTTACGATATCTGTTGCCCATGCAACATCCACTTTCAATCCCTTTGTCTTACCTTCACAAGCCTGTAAAATGACATCTCCTACAGACTTATCCTGAGGCTCTGCTTCCACAAAGAAGATAAAAGAAATTTCCATTCCTGCTGTCTTCTGTTTTAACCATACCTTCTGGATAGAATCTACCTTTTCACAGGCATCATAGACATCTGCAACCATTTTTGTAGGATAAATCTTCGGTTCAGAGTAAGTCACCTGTACCTGTGGTTTTTGCTGAGATGGTTCCTTTGGTTTTTCAATCAGACCTGCAAGAAGTAACACCAGATTTTGAGGAATGACAATATTATCTGCGCCCGGATTTATAATTAATCCCTGTGCCTGCTTATTTCCATTGAGCATAGCTCCAAGATCCTGAATCGTACGGACAATCACTTTAGGAGAATCTTTGGAAAGTTCAATCTTCTTTGTCATTTCAAAATTAGTAAAGACAGGGAAGAATGTTTTCTTGTCATTTGTATTTAAAAGGAAAAACTTGATCTGATCTGGTCTTACCTTTACTTTACCATCTTTATCTTTTACAACATCAAAAGAACAAGGAGACAACAGTCTTGCTTTTTTTAATTCCTCTGCAAGATCATGCTGTTTCTGCGGAGAGTTTCCTTCTTTTAAATCCTGTATTACTTTCTCCAGTGCTTCATTACTGACAGGAGCTAATACATTATGTTTATTTTCACTCATTTTAAACACCCCTTTTTATGTACCTGTTTAAGTATACAAACATATTCAAAAATACTCAATGTTATAGCTTTGTTCTGCTATAATACTTCTATGAAAAAAATAACCTTTAATTCTCCGGTAGTATTGTGGTTTGCCATTCTGTCCTTTGGCGCCTTACTGCTGAATTCCTTTACGAGTGGCTGGGCAAACTCTTTTATTTTCAGTATTTATCGTACATCCATGAAAGATCCGATGCAGTATGTACGCTTATTCACACATGTTTTAGGACATGCCAATCTTGCACATTATTCCAACAACATGGTGATGTTATTGCTGGTAGGACCTTTACTGGAAGAAAAATACGGAAGTAAATCTGTACTTTCCGTCATTCTTGTCGTTGCTCTGGCTACTGGTCTTGTCCACATTCTGCTTCCGGGTAATGTCGCATTACTTGGAGCCTCTGGTGTAGTCTTTGCCTTTATCCTTATGGCAAGCGTCACCGGTACTAAAAGTAAAGGTGTACCGTTAACCATGATTATTGTCGCTGTCATCTATATTGGTGATGCCATTTATTCCGGTATTACCAGTACAGATAACATCTCTCAGTTAACACATATCATAGGCGGATGCCTTGGTGCAGTCTATGCCATGGCATTACGTAAAAATTAAACTATTTCTTTAATTTATCCAAGATGGGACCGCCATTAAAGAATTGTCCGTTATACACTACCTGGAACATGACAACTCCTCCGTATTTGTAGGCATGGATGATTTTTTTTGTATAATTCACAAGATCTCCATGAGTACCATCGTCTTCCACTTCAAACTGTCCTTCCTGTCTGGACGTCATTTTAACAAATGTATATTTTGGTTGCTCAAGATCCTGTAACTGAGCAAAGATATCTCTTCGCACAAGGTCAATCGGAATGGAAATATTAATCGTAGCTTTCATAGTCTCCTCCATAGAATATGGAGGTATTATATACCTCATTTCATTTTATTTCATGCAGTATTCACATGTTTTTCACTTTTAAAAAGTACTATAATACATGTTAAACAAAGGAGGTAAGAATTATGAGTGAATTCAAACCAGAAGAACCAATCAATGTAGAATATTCCGAAAGACCTTCTGCACCACATACAAAACAGAAAAAGAGTCATCCCGTCCTGACAATTGCTTTAGCAGCGGTTGTAGGTTTAGGAACAGGTTTTACAGGAGCTATGATAGCTTTAAAAACCTGTTCTCCTTCCAATACAGTAGTCTATACTTCCAGCCAGGATAGCGGCACAACAAAGCAGACATCTGCCACAGATGGATTAACTACTGCTGAGGTTGCAGAAAAGGCCAGTGCTTCCGTAGTAGAAATCAACGTAAAAGGCACAGTATCACAGTATGGTTTCTTTGGAGGAACCTATGAAACCAACAGTGCTGGTTCAGGTGTCATCATCTCTCAGGATGGCTACATCGTTACCAATAACCATGTAGTTGAAGACGGAACAGAATTCAATGTTGTTACAAGTAATGGGACATCTTATGAAGCTACTCTTGTAGGTACAGATGCCAACAGTGATATTGCTGTACTTAAAGTAGAAGCAGAAGGATTAACTCCTGCAACAATCGGAGACAGTGACAAATTAGCTGTTGGTGATACAGCTGTAGTTATAGGTAACCCTCTTGGTACACTTGGCGGTACTGTTACAGATGGTATTATCTCCGCCACAAACAGAGAGTTGACCATCAATAACCGTTCCATGAATCTTATTCAGACAAACGCTGCTATCAACTCCGGTAACTCCGGTGGTGGATTATTCGATTCCAATGCCAACCTGGTGGGTATTGTTAACGCCAAAGACTCCGGTACTACTTCAAGTGGTACAACCATTGAAGGTTTAGGATTTGCTATTCCTATCAATGACGCTATGAATGTAGCAAAACAGCTGATTGAGAATGGTAAAGTCACAGACAGAGCTACTTTAGGTGTCTATGTTTCCCAGCTGGATCAAAGCACATCCCGTTATGAAGCAGGATTGTATGTGACAGATGTAGTTACAGGCGGACCAGCAGAACAGGCAGGATTAAAAGCCTATGACAGATTTGTGTCCATTGACGGCACAGACATCACAAGCTATTCTGATTTAACTTCTGTATTAAACAAAAAGAAAGTCGGAGATGAAGTAGAAGTAGTTGTAGATCGTAAAGGTGAACAGTTAACCTTTGATGTCACATTGACAGATTCTTCCAACGCATAAAGATAAGAATTCCTGTTGTCCTAAATGGCAACAGTTTTTTTTATTTGTTCATAAAAAAAGTAAGGCCTTTTGATAAGACCTTACTGTAAGATACATCAGATATTTAATAAGTCAGAATATACAGCTAAAGCACCATCTGTTTCATGAGCAAGTACTTTCTTGGCTAATACCTTACCAAGCTGTACCCCTTCCTGGTCAAAGCTGTTGACATTCCATGCAAATCCCTGGAACATCACTTTGTTTTCAAAGTGAGCAAGTAATGCACCAAGACTTGCAGGTGTTAATTCATCACCGATAATAATAGAAGATGGTCTTCCGCCTTCAAACTTCTTATTGAGATTTTCATCTTCTTTACCACATGCAAAGGCAACAATCTGTGCAGCAACGTTAGCGCAAAGTTTCTGCTGAGATGTAGAGCCTTCAATAACAACATCATTACCAATCTGAGAGTGTCTGTAACCGATAAACTGCAGAGGGATGATATTTGTGCCCTGATGTAATAACTGGTAGAAGGAATGCTGGCCGTTAGTACCAGGTTCACCGAAGATAATTGGTCCTGTAGGATAGTTTACCGGTTCACCAAATCTGTTAACAGACTTACCATTGGATTCCATATCCAGCTGCTGTAAATGTGCAGGGAAACGGGATAATGCCTGAGAATATGGCAATACAGCTGTATTTTCATATCCAAGTACATTTCTTTCATAAACACCGATTAACGCATCCAGCATAGCAGCATTCTTTAAGACATCCTTTTCACATGCAAGTTTGTCTTCTTCATGTGCACCCTTTAAGAAATCAGCAAATACTTCAGGACCGAAAGCAAGAGATAACACAGCTCCGCCTACTGCACTGGAGGAAGAATAACGTCCGCCAATGTAGTTGTCCATGTAGAAAGCATCTAAATAACCTTCATTCTTGGCAAGTGGAGAAGTTTCACTTGTAACAGCTACCATATGGTTTGCAGGATTTAATCCAGCTTTGACAATGGCATCTTTTACAAATGCTTCGTTTGTCAAAGTTTCCAGAGTTGTGCCGGATTTGGATACAAGAACGAACAGAGAATGTGCAACATCAATGCTGTTTAATACAGCAGAAGCATCATCAGGATCTACATTAGAAATGAATTTAGCTTCCATTTTTAATGTATTGTTCTTTCTTGCCCAGTTTTCCAAAGCTATATAGATTGCTCTTGGACCTAAGTCAGATCCACCGATACCAATCTGTACAACTGTAGTGAACTTTTCACCATTGGCATTTGTAATTTCACCATTATGTACTTTATTTGCAAATGCAGCAATTCTTTCCTGCTGTTTTACATAGAACTCTCTTTTATCTACTCCATCAGCATGGACAGCATTTCCCAGCTGACCTCTGCATAACTGGTGTAATACAAGTCTCTTTTCACCTGTATTGACCATTTCACCATTGTAGAGAGCTTCGAATTTTTCACTTAACTGCTGTTCTTCAGCAAGTTTAACGATTGCCTGAAGTACTTTTTCATCTACTGCTTTAGCACCGTAATTGTAAACAAGACCTTCAGCCATTGGAACAGAGTAGTTCTTCACTCTTTCTGCACCGTTTGTGCCGCTCATGACGGTTTTGAGATCCACTTTGTCACAAGCTTCTAGTTCTTTGTAAGAATCTAGTTCATCAAGATTTTTCCAATCTACCATCTTTGAAAATTCCTCCGTTTAAACAATACAATTTTAGTATCATCCATGCATTTTTCCAAGAAAAAACTTACATGGAGCGTGAAGATAACAATCTGACTCCTGTATGTGCAAGATCTTCCTTGATAACCTGTCCCATGGTAACAGGACTTTGAACATGTATTGTGCGTACCTCTTCCATAGCTTCATCCATCTTTGCAAGAGGAATTTCCTTTTCAGTCACTACTGGCAACACATTCTGACAGCCCCCTTCAATTTTTACAGTTGTTGTAAGAATACGCATAGGACAGATTATTTCACTTTCAGCATATTGCTTTCCCTTTGGGCAGCTGTTACCTTCAATGGAAAGAATCTTATTTTCTTCCATTGCCACCTGTATTCTGCATCCTTTAGGACAATTGACACACACTAATTCCTTTAACATACACTATCCTCTTTCAGATCAAAATGCAAAGTACCTTCCACTGCACGCAACTGATCTTTTGTAAGCAGTACTCTTTCCATTTCACTTGGAATCCATTTTTCTTTTGTCACCTTTCTGATTTCTTTCATATCATCATACACATGTAATGTTGCATGATTCATTGGTGTTCTGACTCTGAAGAAAAATTCTACATGATTTTCTGTATCACGATGAAAACTTGCAGGAATACTGTAAGCCACATTACCACTGACTTCTATATCAGAAACAGTATCAGAAACATCTTTCGTAAGATATGTATACGCACCCAGTGCTGCACGAGATGCCTGTAAAGTAACATAATCTACAAGATCATGGACATGTAATCCATTACCGCAGGCAAAGATGCCTTTACAACTTGTCTGATACAGATCATCTACGATAACCCCTTTTGTCACAGGATGTATCTTCAGATGAGCACCTTCTGCCAGTTTGTTTTCAGGCAGTAAGCCTATAGACAGTAACAGTGTATCCACATCAAAGTATTTTTCTGTTCCTGCTATAGGACGTTTGTTCTCATCTACCTGTGAAATTTCTATTTTTTCCAGTCTGTCTTTCCCAAATATCTTTGTAACGGTATGCGAAAGATATAAAGGAATATCAAAATCTTCCAGACATTGCTTGATATTACGTGCAAGCCCATTGGAATATGGCATCAGTTCAGCCACACCAAGCACCTCTGCACCTTCCAGTCTCATTCTTCTTGCCATGATAAGTCCAATATCACCCGAGCCCAGGATAAACACTTTCTTACCGACAAGATACCCATCCATATTCAGATATTTCTGAGCCTGCCCTGCAGTATACACTCCTGTAATTCTAGGGCCTTCAATCTGAATGGCCCCCTGAGGCCTTTCATAACAGCCAACACATAAGATGATTGTCTTACCCTGAATAGTGACATAGCGCTCTTCTGCATTCACATATGTCACCTGCTTATCTTCTGTCACAGAAGTCACCATCGTATTCAATTTAATTTCAACATGGTGATCAAGAGCTTTCTGCTTAAATCTTTCTGCATAGCTTGGCCCTGTTAACATCTCTTTAAATGTCTGTAAGCCAAATCCATTATGAATACACTGTAAAAGAATTCCTCCGACTTCACCGTCTTTTTCCAGAACTACAATATTCTCTATTCCTTTTTCTTTCAATGTGATGGCTGCGCTTAAGCCCGCACTGCCTCCACCAACAATTATGGCATCATACTGTTTCATGAGCGATTCTCCTTTTCGAGGATATTGGAACCCGGTGTATCGTACAGCACTTCTGTTTCTTTGATTCCCAGTTCTCTTGCAAGTATCTTTGTTACTAATGGTTCACAGAACCCTCCCTGACATTTTCCCATACCAGGTCTGACTCTTTTTTTAATAGCCTTGATGGTTGTACACGGAATCGGAGAATGTATCGCATCCACGATTTCCTGTTCAGAGATATTTTCACATCTGCAGATAATCTTCCCATAGGCAGGTTTTTTTGCAATCCATGCGTTTCTTTCTTCCTGAGAAAGATCATTCATCACAATACGTGATGGAATAGAAGATTGATAGTCTTCTTTTTTGTGAAGGTCAAAATGTCTGGACACAAAAGTATCTGCCACATAGCAGGCAATAGCCGGTGCACTGGCCAGACCCGGTGATTCCACACTTGCGACATCGACAAAGCCTGCGGCATCCTCATATTCTGTAATCACAAAGTCTTTACTGGTAGTAGAAGGTCGTAATCCTGTAAAAGAACGAATGACTTTATTATACGGAACATTCACCAATGTATTTGCAAGCTGGCTTCGTACATAGGACAAACCGGAACTGCTGGTGGACACATCATCATTATCTTCCACATATTCACTTCCAGGCCCCAGCAGTACATTACCATATACAGTAGGTACAGCCAGCACACCTTTTCCTTTTGCAGTTGGCACAGGGAAAATAATGTGATGTACAAAATCACACCCTTGATCAAGTACAAAATATTCACCCTTTTTTGGCTTACTTTGGTAAGTAACACGATCAGAAACCTGTGTAGCTAAAGAAGCACAATGCGTACCTGTGCAGTTTATAATCATTTTTGTTGTAAAAGTACCGTTGGATGTATGTACTACATAACAATCTTCCTGTTTTTCTATCTTTGTCACTTCATTGTTCAGATACAGCTCCACACCGTTTTCCATGGCATTTTCCATGGCACAGGTTGCTACAAGCCATGGATAAATCACTAGTGTAGTCGGAAAACTCAATACTTTTGTAATTTCAGGAGATAAATTCTTTTCCTGTTCAAAAGCCTCCTTTAAATCCACATAAGCATGTTCGATTCCTCTTTTTTGAGCACGATCTGCCAATACCTCAAGTTTCTTTTCTCCTTCAGTATCTTTGGCTACAATCCATGCTCCTACTTTTTTATAGGTACAATGTAAATCTTCCAGTAACTGAGGGTACATCCTTGCACCTTCCACATTCAGCTTTGCTTTTAACGTATTATCTTCAGGATCGTAGCCTGTATGAACAATGGCACTGTTAGCCATGGTTGCCCCTGCAGCTATATCGTTTCCTTTTTCAAGCACCGCTGTTTTCAGTGCATACTGAGACAGCGTCCTGGCAGTTAAAGTGCCAGTAATACCGGCGCCCAGTATTAAAATATCGTACATATCACACTTCCTCCTTATTTTCCTGTGTGGTTGTAATACTTCTTATAATTGCCGAAGACAATCCCTCTTTTGTCAGAACGGATACTCTTGAAATAATGACAGAAGGATCTGCCCTCATACCGTTCTGTATCCATTGAAGGTACGTTCCTGTAAAACCATAGGTAATGAAACGGATAAAGATATCCCTGTCTTCTTCACTCAATAATTGCCCACCTGCAGTATCTTTTAATGCATAAATCATGTAGGTGGTTAAAACATCCTCCAGAAACAACTGTATTCTCTCTTTTGGAATAGCATTATATACGGCTACTACAAATTCTTTTTCCTCAAGAGTTCTTTGATACATGGCAAGCATTCCTTCTTCCCATGTATCCATCGTACAATGTTCACCCACAGTTTCAAAAATAGCAGTTCTGATAACATCTCCTACAAGTGCATAAATGTCTGCATAATGATAATAAAAAGATTGTCTGTTGATACCGGCCAATTTTGTCAGATCATGGATACGTATCTTTTCCAGAGGTTTTTCCTTCAGCAGCTTTTTTAAAGCAATGCCAAGATTCATTTTCGTATTGTCAGGCATATTTATAAGTTCCTACGTATATTGTACCAACTTTTTTAAAATAAACATTGCCTTTTTAAAATATTATGGTAAGATAATCAAGCGTTAAACAAAAGCATGCAGGAATACCCAAGCGGTTGAAGGGGCAGGCTTGGAAAGCTTGTAGGTCGGTAACACGGCGCCAGGGTTCAAATCCCTGTTCCTGCGCCATAAAAAAAGTCCTTGAATAAAGGACTTTTTTCTTATTTGGATACTTATGAGAACAGAAAAACAGGCATGCTTTATATACCTGTCCATGTTTACAGTAATCCCTGTATGAGAATAAAAATAATCAATATCGGTAATACAAACTGAAAGTATGGCTTTAACTTTTCAGACAGTCTGTACCCTTTTCCCTTGTTGCATTCTGCAAGGTAGTTCTGTAATCCCCATCCGTAATTTGTTGTACAGAATAACAAGAAGATCAAAGAGCCCAAAGGTAATAAAATGTTAGATACAATGAAGTCTTCTGAATCCAGAATATCTCTGTTACCAATCAGATGTACATTGGACCATACGTTATAGCCAAGTACACATGGCATACTGAACACAAATACCATGACAAATAAAATCAGCGATGCTCTCTTTCTGGACATACTGAAGTTCTCCATAAATGCAGATATCAGATTTTCAAATACTGCAATCACTGTAGAGAAACTTGCAAAAATCATAAACAGAAAGAAGAAAGATCCCCACACCCTTCCATATGCCATATTCATAAATACCTTTGGCAATGTCAGAAAAATCAAGGAAGGTCCTGAATCCGGCTGGACTCCGAAGCTGAAACAAGCTGGAAAGATGATCAGTCCCGACATCAGTGCAACAAACGTATCCAATACACAGATACAGACAGATTCATTAACCAATGTATGAGAATCACTCATATAACTGCCAAAGATTTCCATGGCTGCAATACCTAAACTTAATGTAAAAAATGCCTGGTTCATAGCCGAAGATATAATATGCATCCAGCCTATTGTGTTTGCTCTTTCCAAAGATGGAAACAGGTAAAACTTCAACCCTTCCATACCACCAGGTAAGAATGCAGAATGTACTGCAAGTACCACAATCAGTATCAACAGACAGCTCATCATTACTTTAGTAATTTTCTCCAATCCGTTCTGTAAACCTAAAGAGCAGACCATAAAACCTGCACACACTACAAGAAACATCATGATTCCCATTTCTTTGGGATTGGATAACAGTGTTGTAAAAATTGTGTCACTTTCAGCAATCGGCAAAGACTGGAAAGTACCATTCACAAACTTGATAAAATACGATACCATCCATCCTGCAACCGTAGTGTAATACATCATCAGCATAAAACATCCGAAGATGCATACCCACCCATGCAAGTGCCATTTAGAACCTGCAGGTTCCAGTGCTTTATATCCGTTCACAATGCCTTTTTTGCTTCCTCTTCCTACAGACAGTTCCATCGTCAATACAGGAATACCCATGATGCATAAAAATAACAGATAGAATAAAACAAAGAAGCCACCGCCATTCTGACCAGCTAAATACGGAAACTTCCATACATTCCCTATCCCAATTGCACATCCTGCACTGACAAGCAGGAAGCCCAATCTGGATTTAAAACTTTCTCTTTTCATAAATTTCCCCTATCAGTCATATATTTTATACATTTGTTATATTTGTACAACTTGTTTTTTATCTGCAGAAGAGTATTGTAGTGTCGTATGGAAAAGGAATTTATAAAAATTGCTCAGCCTGTTTTACAGGATGAAAAATATAAAAAGTTACAGACATTTATACAACATGGTCGCATATCTACCTATGAACATAGTGTAAATGTAGCATATACTGCCTACTGCTGGAATCTAAAAATGCACCTTGGAATTGCGGATACTGAAGTCATTTATGCAGGCTTGTTACATGATTATTATCTGTATGACTGGCATCACCATGTAGTGCACTGGCATGGCTATGTGCATCCTGCCATTGCAAGTAAGAATGCCCAAAGAGATTTCCACATCTCCTCTGCCTGTCAAAAAGCCATCGAAACCCATATGTGGCCATTAACTTTACTGCATGTACCCTCCAGCAGACTGGCATGGCTGATTACCTTGGCAGATAAAAGATGTTCTCTGGAGGAAACCTTATTTAAAAGATAAACCTCCTGTATAAACCACAAAAAAGCCGTTATCTCATATTTACATAAAGAGTTAACGGCTTTTTCACTTATATATTCTTGATGTACAGGATTTCTTTCGTATGAAAGGAAGATTTGGAAACAGAAGTCTGAACAAATCCCAAAGACTCGTAAAAGCAGCGTGCACGTGTATTATCCTGAAATACCCACAACACGACCTGTGTATACCCCTCTTTCTGAATATCTTTCAGAATACAGTCCATCATCCTACGCCCATATCCTTTATGCCAGTTATCAGGAAGACTGTGTATACAGATTAATTCAGCTTTACCCGCAAATTCAGTACCTCTTGCCTGAGCCCACCAGGCCATGCAGTGTGGTGTATTTTCTACTGATAATATATAGCCATTAGCTCTGTTAGTGTCTAAAAGGCTGGTATACATTGCAGTCATTTTTTCCATATCCGTACATTGTGACAGTATTTCTTCATCAAGAATATCAGCAAAACCTGCTTTCCAGCTTTGTGTCTGAATACAGGCAAGAGTATTTTCATCTCCCTTTCTGGCTTTACGAATTTCTATTTTCATTCAAAATTTCCTTTCATATTCATAAGTATTTTTTCATGGTGGATAAAAGAACATACATATCTATTGGTTTTCCAACATGATCATTCATACCCGATTCCATAGCTTTCTGCTTATCTTCCTGAAAAGCATTGGCAGTCATGGCAATTACAGGAATACCAGCTTTTTGTGTATTTTCAAGTTTTCTGATCTGCTTTGTAGCTTCATACCCGTTTAAAACAGGCATCTGAATATCCATCAGTATAAGTGTATATTCCCCATCCGATGCTGCTTTTAATGTATTGACACATTGTTGCCCATCCACAACACGATCTACCTGAAATCCTTCTTCTTTTAACAGTTCTATAACAATTTCTGCATTGAGATCATTATCTTCTGCAAGAAGAATACGATTTTCTTTTTTTGCTATATGAGAAGAGAAACTGATAGCTTCTTTTTTACCATATACATCCTGTTTACTTGCTATATCCAGAGATACTTGCACAATAAACTTTGTTCCGGCATCTCTGACACTTTCCACGCGAATCTCTCCGCCCATCAGTTCCACCATGGATTTGACTATAGAAAGACCAAGTCCTGTCCCTACAACTTTATTTTCTGTAGTTGTATGTTCTCTGGAAAATTCATCAAAAATATGAGGCAGATAGTCTTCACTCATGCCAATACCTGTATCTTCACAGACAAACTCATAGTTTGCTTTAAGTGTATCCTGTGAAGGAAGTTCACGAAGATCTACATGAATAGAATGATTATCCGGAGTATACTTAATAGCATTTCCAAGAATGTTCAGAAAAATTTCCTGCAGTTTTGTTTTGTCACAGAAAGCATAGATATGCTGAATATCTATATGCACGGAATATTGCAGATGTTTCTTCTGAATGTCAGATTCGAATACAGTACTGACAGTTTGAAACAAGCTGTGTAAGTCTTCTGCCTCAAGATTCAATACAGATGTCCCACTTTCAATACGTGACATTTCCAGCACCTGATTGATGATTGTCAGAAGAAGCTTACTGGAAGACTGAATCTTTCGCAGATAACCTTCAGCTTTTTCTTGATTCTCAAGATTCTTTTCCAATAATGTAGAAAAGCCCATAATAGCATTCATTGGTGTACGAATATCATGAGACATATTAAACAGAAATCTCGTCTTTGCTTCATTGGCATTTTCAGCCTGTAATGCAGCTTTTTTCATTTCCATGGCATATTGCTGTTTCTGATAGTTTTTACTGGAAATCTGATAGTAGATAGTTGAGACCATCAAAGAAAGAATATAGCACAGAATGCCCAGCCCTATCTTTTCCTGCACTGAAATCCAGCCATTGGAAGGAACAATATCCACATACCAGGTATAATTAGGAATCTCACACTCTACTGTAATACTGCCTTCAGGCATTTTTTCCTGGCTTTGCGCCAGAACAACTCTTTCATTATCCTGACTATCTAAAGCCCATATTTCATAACAGTAGGAAGCTTCCTGGAGTTTATCCAGTCCTATTTCATCAATAAACTTGTCCCAGTCAATTACCAGTACCACAAATCCCCAGAAGGATTCTTCTCCTGTTTCATCCATCTGATACACAGGATTAAATAAAAGTGCACCCATTCCTCCCTGTTTTAATGTATACGGACCACCAAGAGTATATTCTTTACTCTCTTTAGCACGATCAGCATCATATTTACGCACATGTTCTGTGAGTAAATTCAGTCCTAGAGCATGCTCATTCCCTTCAAAAGGGTAAATATCTGTAACAATACCATCAGGAGCAAGTTCAAAGGCTTTAATAATACCCTCTTCATTTGGAAATAACGCTGTTAAGGAATTAAAAGAATTCTCATCACTTATATATCCTTCATTCAGTACATTTTCCATAAAATCTGACATAACCACGTACTGATCTAATTGTGATTTAATACGTCTTACTGTACTCCTGGCAGTATATGCAGCATTTTCCTTAAAAGCATTTGATCTGTAAGTATTAAAAACACACTCAATCAAAAGAAAAATAAGAAAAGAAATCAATCCTACAACATAACACTTCTTAACTATTTTCTTAGCAGCTTCGCTGTGTTTGTCCATTCCCCACTCCTCGATTTCTTTCTTTTTTTTGTAAAAACAACATGTTTATTATATAGCAAATACAGTTTTTATTTGAAAAAGAATCAAAAAAAAGAGCTGAAATACAGCCCTTAGTCCTTAAATCCATCCCATACAGGTTTACCTGTATACTTTTTAGGTGTTAATTTTCCATCCAGTACTGCAATAGCATGTTCCACCATGGATTCATGTTCAAATTCTCCAGGGAATGCAGTGATTGGAGCAATCCATTCACATCCCTGTTTTACATAATCCACAACACCAGGGACTCTTAAAAGGCCTCCAGTCAATAGGATAGCATCCACTTTTCCCTGTAAAGGAGCAGCCATCATACAGATCCATTTATTGCAGTTATACAGCATGGCGGTCCATACTCTTTCAGCTTCCTTATCTCCTTTTCTGACTCTGTCGTAGTAAATACTTGGAGCATCACTTGTATCAAACCAGGAAGAAAGACCACCTGCCTGAGAACACAGCTTTCTTACTTCAGATGGATCTTTATCAAACAGATAATCCAGAACATCTGTAACAGCCATAGAACCCATTCTTGTAGGAGTGAACGGACCTTCACCTCCACCTGCATCATTACCATCGATCATACGACCGTGTTTATGCGCTGTAATGGAAATACCCCCATCAATATGTGCAACAATCAAATTTAAATCTTCATAGGTTTTACCAATGGAAGCTGCATATCTTCTTGCGGTTTCCTTGGCATTTAATACATGTGCCGTAGCTCTTCTGTAAACACCCTTCACACCGGTAATACGTGCTTCATCACAAAGTTCATCGACTACAGGAGCATCTACCATTAAGGCAATACCACCGTATCTCTGCTGAAATTCATAAGCCATCTGAACACCTAACATGGAGCTATGATAGAAATGACCTTTCACATCTCTTGTGTCTTCAATCAGCTTTTCATCAATAACATAACAGCCGCTTTCACATGCATAACATGGTCCTCCTCTGCCTACAACTGCATCAATATGATGCAGATCCACTTTGGAATCTTTTAAGAACTGACGAATGACATGCATACGATAGTTCAGCTGATCATTGATAGTCGGGTATTTTAATAATTCTGAAGAATCATGGAATACACTTCTGGATAATGTACATTTCTCATTTTCAAAAACTGCGATTTTTGTACTGGTACTGCCTGGATTAATTACCAGGATGTGATAGATCTTGTTTTCTGACATATAAACATCCTTTCAAACATTTACTATTATATGCTCATTTTTTAACAAGTGAAAAGAAAGAATGTAAGAATTATGTAAGATTTCATAAAAAAAGCGATGGCATCCATCACTTTTCTACTTCCACATCCAGATTAAATTCACTCGGCAAAAATCTCGGGCACACATTCTCTTTTGTAGCAATGACACTTGAGGCCAGTCTTGTACCTATTTCGCAGGATTCCTTTAAACTCTTTCCATAAGTCAGTCCGATACATACACCTGAAAAGAAAGCATCTCCGCACCCCGTAGTATCCTGTACAATTGTCTTTTTAGCAGGAATCGTACCATAATCTTCATGTTTTTCTGCATAGACGGCACCTTGTTCTCCCATGGTAACAACCATTCTTGTAAACTGTGCCTGTTCTACTTTTTCATCAATGATTTCAGCAAGTTCTGATGGAGAAAGATTGCTGTAATCTTCAGAGAACAGCAAACCTGCCTCTTCCTGATTACAAACCACACAATCCGTCTGTTTCATTAAATCTCTTCTTTCCATGGCAATAGACATATTGGAAACAATCGCAAATACTTTTTTATGATATTTTTCAGCAAGCTGGAAGATGGTTTTTAAAATATCCGCATCCATATCAATTTCCACAACAATACTGTCTGCATTTTCGAAAATTTCTTCTCCATATTCCTGCAAAGTAATCTTAATTTCAGAAAGATCCGGTCTTTGTGAAATAGAACCGACTACATCCCCTTCTCTGTTAAAGATTGCCAGCCATTTACCAAGACCTGTATCTGTATAGCGTATATATTTTGTCTCAACTTTATGTCTTTTCAGTTTTTCCACGATTTCCTGACTTATACCAGAATGATCCAATACAGAAACATAGGTTGGTCTTAATTCCACATTGGCAATATCCTCTACTGCATTTCTGCTGACACCCCCATGTACCTGCACCACATTTCCTGCATTTCTACCTGTAGGGACATACTTACCAAAAGGATATCCCTTGATATCCACAAGTGTAGCCCCAAAAACAACAATTCCCATATTTCACCTCTGTATATATGCATTCATCTTAACTGAAAGGCATAAAAAAATACAGCTTTTTCAAGCCGTATATAGGAGAGGGTCAATTTGTATTTCCTTCACGAACACCGGTAATGGAGAATAGTACCCATTGTGCGATATTGACACAATGATCACCAATTCTTTCAAAATACTTGGCAATCATCAGTAAATCCAGTGCATATTCCATATTCACTTCTTTACCAGAGAAAATCTCTATCAGTTTCTTTTTAGCTTCTACAAAACAAGTGTCAACAATATCATCACATTGAATTACAGATTTCGCCAAAGTTTCATCTTTATCCACAAAGGCATTAATAGCATCTTTCACCATGGCACTGACTGCATTAGCCATTTCCTGCAGGTTAAGAATATCATTGGCTGCAGAAAGGCTTTCAGTGACTACAATTTCTGCAATATCCCCTGACTGATCACCGATTCTTTCCAAATCCGAAACCATTTTTAATGCAGAAGAAATAACTCTTAAATCTGTAGCTACAGGTTGTTGTTGCATGAGAAGTTTGAGACAGATTCCTTCAATTTCTCTTTCTTTTCTGGAAATGGAAACAACATTTCCAAGAACCTTCTGTGCCTTTTTGACATTACCATCCATTAAAGAATCAATAGCATTGCCTATAGAGTCTTCACAAAGAATGCCCATTTCTTTCATGGACTCGTTTAAATGTTCCAACTGAGTATCAAAACGATTACGCATAAGTATCAACCAAACCTTCCTGTAATATAATTCTCTGTTTTCTTATTCTTAGGATTAGAGAAAATCTCATCAGTTTTGCCATATTCCACTAAATCGCCCAAAAGGAAGAAAGCTGTTTTATCAGAAATACGAACAGCCTGCTGCATATTATGTGTGACAATAACAACTGTATACTTTTTCTTAAGTTCAATGACAAGATCTTCAATCTTACTTGTAGAAATAGGATCCAGAGCACTTGTAGGCTCATCCATCAACAATACTTCAGGATCACAGGCAAGTGCTCTTGCAATACATAATCTTTGTTGCTGACCACCGGAAAGTCCTAAAGCAGATTTCTTCAATCTGTCTTTTAGTTCATCCCAGATTGCAGCGTTCTTCAAAGCTCTTTCTACGATTTCATCCAGTTGTTTTTTATTCTTGATACCATGAATACGCGGACCATAGGCAACATTATCATAAACACTCATAGGAAATGGATTAGGCTTCTGAAAGACCATACCTACTCTTTTACGCAAGACATTCACATCCAGATCCTGTCCGAAAATATCCTGACCATCCAAGGTAATGGAACCTGTAATCTTACAGCCTTCCACCATATCATTCATTCTGTTTAAAGATTTCAGCAATGTGCTTTTACCACATCCTGAAGGACCGATAAATGCAGTAATTTCATTCGGTTCAATAGCCATGGAAATACCGTGCAATGCATGGAAATCACCATAATATAAATCTAAGTTTTCAATATTAATCTTACTCATACCTTAAGAGCCTTTCTGATTCTTTTTCTGTATACGATCGGACATCCTTCTGGTAATTACAGAGAATGACAATGTTAATAAGACAAGGATAGCCGAGGAAAATGTGGCAATTGCCGTAGCATTAGGATTTAAAGAACCTTCTGTTCTCATTACCCAGATGTGTAAGGATAATGTTTCACCTGCTCTGAAAGGATTCAAAGGACAGGTTGGAGAAGTAAGGTTCCAGTTAGACCAGTTAATAACCGTAGACTGTCCACTTGTATAAAGAAGTGCAGCTGCTTCACCGAATCCTCTTCCTGCAGCCATGATGACACCTGTTAAAATCTGTGGCATTGCAGCAGGTAACAATACGTGTTTGATTGTCTGAGCAAGGGTTGCACCTGTTGCAAGAGAACCTTCCTTATATTCTTTTGGAAGTGAACGAATGGCCGAATTTGTTTCGGTTGTAATCAACGGTAAAGACAGTATGGAAACAGCCAGAGACCCTGCAAATAAATTCCATTTCATTCCTGTCATAAGAATAAAGACAAGATATCCAAACAATCCTATAACAATACTTGGCAGAGAGGATAAAGATTCAATGGAAATCTGAAGAAAATTCAGCAGTCTTCCTGGTTTTGCATATTCTGCAAGATACACCCCTGCTCCGATACCTAACGGTACAGAAATGATGAGAGATAATATGACCAGATACACAGTGTTAAACAGCTGATTCAGAATACCATTCTTTGAGGCAGAGAGAAATACAGGATCAAAATCCATGAAACCAGTTATTAAAATATATCCTGTTAATAGAATAAGGAACAGCAACATAAACCATCCGGCAAAACTGAATACACCAGTCATGATTCTGTCTGCAAGACGTGCATGACGGATTACTTTAGCTTCAGTATCCTCACTCAGCATTTCCTGATTTTCCAATATACTCATGCTTTTTCTCCTTTATGTGACATCTTATGAATAATGAAGATTAATGTAATGGAAATCAAATACAGCAATAATGCCATTGTCCATAAAGCCATATTATGTTCGCCACCATTAGCAGTATTTCCCATATCCGAAGCAATAGCTGCAGTCAGATTATTTGTCGGGGAAAGAAGATTCTTCGGGAAACTTCTTGTTTTACCGATTACCATGGCAACTGCAAGTGCCTCACCTATTGCTCGAGCAAGCCCCAGGATGACACCTGTGGCAATACCTGAGAAAGCTGATGGTAGAACAACATGTCTGATAACCTGCCATCTTGTAGAACCCATACCATACGCAGCTTCTCTGTATCCTTCAGGCACAGACTTAATAGCATCTGCAGCAACAGTAGTGATGGTAGGAAAAATCATTACCGCAAGAACAATAGACGCTGCCAATACAGAGAAGCCACCCATCTTTGCATGAAAGACATCTCTGATAAACGGAACAAGAACCGTAAGACCAATCCACCCATATACCACACTTGGAATACCAACATAGATTTCCACTGCAGGTCTGAAGATCTTTTCTCCCAGTTTAGGATTAATTTCAGATAAGAATACGGCTGATCCTACAGAAAACGGAATGCAGATAACCAATGCCAGCCCGCATGTCAAAAGGGATCCTGCAATATATACCAGTGCTCCAACCTGTCCTCCGAACTCAGAGGAAGAATCTTTAGGAGCCCATTGAGAGGAAAACAGAAATTCTGTAACAGAGTGACCTGCTGTTGTAAATGTGCCGCATCCCTTAAAAAGAAGGAAAGCACCGATTGCTACAGTGATAGCAATTATCAGCAAACCACATACTGTATAGACCACTTTCATGGCTTTATCCTGTTTTACCATTTTTTGAGTAAATACATCCATACCTTCTCCTACAGAACATATGCCGGGATTACCCCGGCATTGTCTGATTTCTTTATGCTTTTAACTTATTTATGTGAGCTTACTGCTTTGTCGCTTAACTTCGATACGACACCATAGCCCATCTTTTCTATTTCAGAAGCAAATTCATCACCACACATATATTCGATGAATGCCTGTGCTTCTTTAGAACCTTCTCCATTTGTATACATATGTTCATAAGACCATACTTTATACTCACCGGAATATGCATTTTCAAGAGTTGGTTCAACACCGTCAATAGCAACTGCCTGAACATCTGTGTTATTTACAAGATAACTTAATGCAACATACCCAATAGCACCTTTATTTGTGCTGACTGTCTGTACTAATGTACCAGAGTCATCTGTTTCAAGAGCTTCATTGCTGGCTTCTTCTTCACCATTTAAAGCCCACTTCTTGAAAGTAGCTCTTGTTCCGGAAGAACTTGGTCTTGTAACCAGAAGAATTTCTTCATCAGGTCCGCCTACATCTTTCCAGTTAGTAACCTTACCTGTAAAAATAGATACTAACTGATCTGTTGTTAATGATGTGATACCTAAGTCTTTGTTAACTACAGGAGCCATAGCTACAATAGCTACTTCATGATCTGTTAATGTCTTTGCGACATCAGCATCCAGTTTCTCTTCTGCACTGACATCAGAGTTACCGATATCTACACTTCCATCTGCTACCTGTTTTAAGCCTTCACCAGATCCACCACCATTGACTGTGATAACCAGATCTGGATTAGATTCCATAAATTTGTCTGCAGCAGCCTGAGCCAATGGTAATAAAGCACTGGAACCGGAAGCTGTTACTGTTCCTGAAAGAGAATCTCCAGAAGCTTTTTCTGCTTCAGTTTTGTCTGTTGTTGTGTCTGAGGATGTCCCTCCACATCCAGCTAATGTAGCAAGTGCTAATACACCTGCTAAAATTTTCTTTGAGTTCATATACCGTATCTTTCCTCCTTGGTACACAGATAAGATATATTTCCTGTGTTAAATCCCGTAAAAAGCAATTGCAAAATATGTGTAAAATCAACTTTGTATGTTAAACATTTGTAAAAAACATAAAAAAAGAGCTTTATTTGCAAAGCTCTCGTAAATCCGTACCGCATTGTGGACAGAAATTAGTTTCTTTTTCCTGTCTGTATCCGCATATTGGACAGGTATATGTTTTTTCTTTAATCCAGTGAAAATCCTGCTTATCACGTAAAAAGTATTGTTTTCTTTCCTCTTTAACCTGTTGTTCAAGATCAAAAAATGGCAACTGATGATTTAAAGCATAGTAATGTTCATAATCTGTAACTGTCCACATTTTTCTGTCTACCTTCTGTGTATAAGAAGCAAACTCTTTCTGTGTCTCTTCAAGCTGTTTCATTAATGCTTTCCTGTCATCCAGATTTCCTGCTTTTTTATATTGCAACATTTTCCAATAAACACTTCTCAACAAAGACATCTGCAACATTTCTCTGTCATTGACAGGATATTGTTTTGCCTTCCTTTTCACATGCAGATCTTCACCAACAAGAATACCTGTATAAGGAGGAATATAGGCATCATAGTCTATATCCTGTAAAGCCATGGATTCTGAAATCACAAGATAATTGTAATCACCATACCATGATTTCTTATTGTCTGTTTTCAAATCTGCGTAAGAAACTTTGATTTCATAACAGCGAAAAATACCATCGGAATCCAAAGACATAAAATCCACTATTTCATCTCCATGTCCTGTTTTTTTAAATCCAATGGTTACTTCAGTACATCCGTAATATCTTTTCTTTTCACTCAGTGCATATAAAGCTGCTTCCAGAGAAAGTGTTTCCTGTGTTTTTGCCATGACACTACTTTACCACAAAAAAAGAGCAGCTTTGTAAAAAGCTGTTCTTAATGTTTTACTTCATACAGATAATGGTATAAAGCACCAATCATATTTGCATCATTACCAAAAGTACAAGGGACTACTTCCGGTAAAGTTTCAGGCAGGAAAGCACTGTAAGGATCATACATGGAGTGCAATTGCTTATGCAGAGATTCCATTAACAGAGGCTGTTTGGAAACTCCTCCACCAATAGCAACTCTTTGTACATCTACAATTGTCTGTAAAGACAGAATTCCTGTCGCAATGCCCTGAGTAAATGCATCAATAGCATCCAGCGCATCTTTATCGCCTTCATTAGCTTTTGTAAACAGGATTCTTCCATTTAGTGTTGAAGGATCTTCTCCAATACGTTCAGCATAGTCTTCTACAAGTCTTCCTACACCATTCTGTGTAGCCCACATACGTGTTGGACTATATGGCATATCCAGTCTTAAGGAAACACAGGAAAATTCCCCTGCAGCATAGGTAGAACCTCTGTACAGTTTTCCATTAAAAATCAATGCTCCACCAATTCCTGTACCCAGTGTAATCACTGACCCATTTTCAATACCCTGCATGGAGCCTTTCCACAGTTCTGCAAGAGCTGCGGATTTTGCATCATTTTCCACACAGAATGGAACTCCTGTTCTTTCCTCCATAACAGTCTTCATATCAAAATTGGAAATAAATTTTAATGCACCGCCTGTATGGAAAAAACCTTTATTGGCATCAATCTTACCAGGAGCGCTCATACATATAGCTTCTACCTTACCTTTGTACAACTTGTAGATAGAAACCAGAGTATCCAGGTAATGATCTAAGCCTTTTTCAATTTCTGTAGGAACTTCTCCTTTTTCAAGGATGGCAGCGCTTTCATCCATCAGAGAATACTTGATGGCTGTGCCACCCACATCGATTACTAAATATTGTTTCATACTTACCTCTTTTTCTTTATAAACATATTATATTACCGGAACTCTCTCTTTAAAAACTCTTTTTTATAGATTGTCTTTAATGCAAGCTTTTCATAAATTTCTATTTTGTCTTCCCTGCTTTCCATATGCAGTTTTTCTGTTAACAGAATATACTGTCTGTAAAAAGCAAAATAGTACTCTGCAGGCACTGCATATATAGCATAATTTTCTGTATTCAAAACATCATCTATCCCTTTACCTGTAAGATAAGAAAATACCAATATCTGCACAGGATATTCGCTGTTATCTGTTATAAGGTGTACTAACTTTTCCAGTTGTACATACACATTGGAATTCATACAGATATCACTGTCATAGGCAATATAGATACAGGATGGTTTTAAGAAATGCAAACTGTCCAGAATGCCCGCATAATTTCCCATTCCCTGCACACTGAGTGCTGAACAATGAAACTCATCGTGAACTCGAGACGCCTTAAAATGCCCTTCGGTAATAACCAGTTCCCTGTAATTTACAGCCGGCAGTACATCTATGGGTGCCCCTGGAGAATTGCCTCCTTCCAATACTCTGGATGCTTTCTCATTTCCTTTAATCCAGTCTGATGAAAACCATATATACCTTGGTTCATCCCTATCCAAAATATCTTTACGAATCTGAATTCCCTGAATTTTACCATGAACGTCTTTAATGGCTATTCCAATGCCTTTTTGCTGCACCATTCCAATTTGTCCAGACTCTTTGTATCTGTAAAATCCTGGAACTTTATACAGTTTTTCTGGATCCACATGCTCTAAAAAAAACAGCAGTTGCTCTCTTTGTGGCATGGAACAGTATTCTTTATCATGTATCTGAATATGTCTTTGATGAAGATACTTTTTATGCTGATCATTTAAAGGATAACATTGCATAAAAATATCATAAATAGCAGAATACTCTTCTTTCCCTTCCTTTACATGTATTACCTTATTCTTTTTCTCTGCTTTAGTACCATGAATAAAGGCAAAGGCTTCTGAATCTGAACAATGCTGTACCTGTTTCACAAGATCAGCAGTGTGTCCAAAAGCACCGCACGAAAAACATTTATAGGCATTATTTCTGTCAAAAAGATGAAAAGAACCAGGATGGTGGTCTTCATGAAACGGACATAGTAATTTTCGAATATACTGATTGGGAAACAGTCGTTGTGCAACAGATGTAATAGATGGCTGCATATATATATACCTCTCATTTACTACATACAAAAAAAAGAATAAAAATAATGAAAATGTTTTGACATATATACAAAAAACAAGTATATTATAGACAGTTAGTTATTACTAACTACATTGGAAATACGAACAGGATACTTACTCAGTCCTTCAATTCATAAAATAAAAATCTTTATGTTCTCCTAAACATAAAATGTGTCGTGTTACGTAACTGGCATCCAATGTGAACTCTTAAATGCAAAAAACTCTGTGATTCCCACACAGAGTTTTTTGTTTATTCCATTGCTTTGGACAGATTGTCATAGGCTTTTTCCACTGCTTCCTGTGGATGTTGTCCCTGTCCGCAAATTCCTGGATAACCGGGAAAACTAGCGACATAGGCATAAGAATCAAGATATTGATAAGCAGAAACGCAGACAGAATAATTGAATTCGGTAAAAGTTGAAGAAAGCGCTCTTTCTTTATAGTCACAATTACTGCACAAAAACTGCTGGATTTCTTCTTCTGTAAGATCTCTGTGACATTTCAGCTGATACGCTTTGCATTCTCTGTACCTGTAATAAAGACCATCATCAATTTTCACAGCAAAAAGGTATTGCATGGAACCATCCAGTACCTGTCCAATATGCCATTGTTTTAAAGCAGTTGTATGTGTCAATGCTGCCTGTTCTTCCACATCAAATTGTTCAGGGCTTAATTCTTCACTGTTCTTTTCTCTGTATGCCTCCATGGCACTATCTGCAATATAGGCGGAAATGTCATGATGGTCAAATGCAGATGTTTGATCTTTGGAATATTCATGTGCTTTCTGAATACAAGCTACAGCACGGGCTATATCTGCCATATCCATCACCTTCTTATCAGGTATTCTAGTACATTTTTTCACAAATTCAACAGATTCATTAAAAAATCTCTTACCCAAAGGATAAGAGATACAATTACTCAATGACTTCTTCTTTCTTATTACGATGCAGTTTATTTTTCACAACAGCTATAAGACTGGTGTGGAATACATACTCAGGGGTATGCAATACAGATGTCACTGCCGCATAGGTAATCACCACAGCCATACCGTTCACACACATTTTCAGCAAACAGACAAGTTTGGAACCTTCTGTACCACTCAAGCCAACAAATCTTAATCCATAACATACAGCAAGCATCGCAGCCATACCTGCTAAAGACTGTGCAAAAACCTTAAGAACTGTTTTGAATGTAACATCATAGTTTTCATTCATTGCCTTAAAGCTGGCAAGGACAATGTAGATATTTCCGGGAATTGTACTTAATACCGCACCGGCATATCCAAATGCCCAGATTAAAGGAATCATGGTAATTCCTTTAACCAGCACATTGATTAAAAGGTTCTTTAAAGCATCTTTCTTTAACCCAAGAGCCATCAGAAGATTTGTGACAACAGGCGTGATAGTAGCAAGAAATCCTTCCAGAGCAAGCCATCTTAAACAGTTAGACGCGAGTGAGGGATCCTGTGTAAAAAACAGTGTATGGTAAATATCTGAAGCATACAGGAAAATGCAGAAAGAGACAGGTAAACCTACATAAAAAATAATATTTACGCAATCCACTACATTTTTCTTTACTTTCTCTATATCCCCCTCTGTTCTTGCTGAAGTAATATGCGGAATTAACGCAGCCGCAAAACCAGGAGATAAAATCATAGGGATGGCTGTCATTTTCGTACCTACATAGTTAAAAGCAGAAATAATAATATCTACTTCTTTAGAGGAATACCCATGCAGTTTTACCCCTAACGGCAACATGACAGAGTTGAAAATGTCATCACAATATCCAAGTACAGCAACAAGAAAGTATGGAATAGCCAGCGCAAGTAATTCTTTAAACAGCTTCTTCTTTTTTACTGTTCGTGTTTTCTGTACTTTAGCAGCCTCTTCTATTTCCACATAATTCTTCTTATCAAAGTGGACAATCTGAAGAATACCAGCAATAGCAGCAATACTTGTAGACATAACAGCTACATATAAAGCATATTTTGTATCCCATTTTAATACATAAACAATGAGATACGCAGCGGATAACAGAAATCCCACTCTGAAAATCTGTTCAAACACCTGAGAAAGAGCATACTCTCCCATTTCTTTTCTTCCCTGCCAGAAACCTCTGTAACATGAAAGAATTGGTACAAAGAAGATAGCCATCGACAGTAACTGCAAACATGTTCTCATAACCGGAGCACCTGCTTTATCGGCTATCACTCCTCCAAGTACCCAGGATAACAGGAACATTAATATCATGCCTATAACCCCTGTAAATCCAAGGATCAACAGAGATATCTGCTTGATTTTACGTAATGCACGTGCATCTTCTCTGACAGAGTATTTTGCAACAATCGTTGCAATAGCAAATGGAAAGCCTGCAGTAAATACATTCAGTATATAACTGTAAATACGATATGCCGTTCCATAATAACTCATATAGGCATCAGAGCCTAAAATATTAGAAAGCGGAATGGAATAGAACAGTCCTAACATTTTGGCGATAAATAGTCCTGCTGTACCAATCAATCCACTTAGAACAATACTTTTTTTAACAGAATCACTTTTCTTTGTATTCATATATGCCTCACAAGACGGTATTTTACAATACTTCTATTTTTTAATCCATAGAAAAAAGTGAGCCTCTATACAAAAGCTCACTTTAGTAGAACATCCAGTACCATCATCAGTGTAAAACCAAAGGCAAAGGCAATGGGAATGCTGTTAAGATGTTTACCTTCAGCCATTTCCGGTATCATCTCTTCCACAATAACATATATCATGGCACCGGATGCAAAACTTAATAGATATGGCATCAAAGGTACCATGATATTAGACGCAAATATCGTAATCCACGCAGCAACAGGTTCTACCGCACCACTTGCAATCCCATAGAAACATGATTTCTTTCTGGAAATTCCATTTGCCTTTAGTGGCAGAGAAACAATAGCTCCTTCAGGAAAATTCTGTAAGGCAATGCCGATGGATAAGGCAAATGCCGCAGCCATAGACATTGCTGGCTCGTTATGTAAAACTCCTGCAAATACCACACCCACAGCCATTCCTTCAGGAATGTTATGAATGGTTACCGCCAGTACCATCATCATCGTTTTGGATAAAGAAGAACCTGGCCCTTCTGGAACAGAAGAATCCTTATGTAAATGAGGAATACTTTCATCCAGCAGTAACAGAAATCCAATACCCGCCCAAAATCCAATGAGACATGGAACAATCGCAAAAACACCATAACCTTCACAGCTTTCAAGAGAAGGAATCAACAGACTCCAGATAGATGCTGCAAGCATGATGCCTGCTGAAAGTGCTGTCAGTATCCTTTCTGTAACAGAACTGACCGTATTCCTGACAAAAAGTACAAGCATGGCGCCAAGTGCCGTACCGGCAAATGGAATCAATGTACCGGTAAGTACAGCTTGCATTTAGCTTAAAGAAGCTCCAAGACTTCTGCATTCTTCCAATGCAGTATCATCCGGTTCATTCATACATGTAACTCCCTGAGAAACCAGTACTGCTCCATCTGTTTCTACACGAGATTCCCAGTCACGCATCCATGACTGATCACCCCATCCATAAGATCCAAATAATCCTGTTTTCTTTCCTCCAAGACTTCCTTCAATGGAGGAGAAGAATGGTTCAAAAGAACCTTCTTCCAGAACCTCTGACCCCATAGCAGGGCAACCAAATGCAAAGGCATCGTATTCTCCAACAGTACCTGCATCAAATTCATCCACAAAGAATGTGGATACATCTGCACCTGCAGATTGTGCACCTTCCGCAACGGCATTTGCCATCTGTTGTGTGTTTCCTGTTCCTGTCCAATAAATAACTGCTACTTTTGACATATTCTTTTTCTCCTTTCATTCTGTTTAAGCAATATGTACTAATTCTTTTAAAGAGATACCCTGAGACAGAAGGTCTTCATACTTCTGCCTGCATGCTTCATACGATTCAAAAATCTTCTGTGCTCTTTCCACATCGCCATATACTTTCCACATACCGATGTACTTACAGGGTTTGTGACTTATAAAGCCTTCAACATCTTCTGTCGGATATCCTAAAAATAAACCTATTTCATGAGGAAATTCTTCATATCCCTGTTGTAATCTTGCTTTTAGCGTCTGAATACACGATCCTATATTTGTAACGTCATACCCTTTTGCCTTTAATAACGCACAGGCCTTTTCATCCAGAAAATCCTGACAAAGCTTTTTAGGATCAAACACATAAATCAAAGCTGCAGTATGAGTATACCCGATAATGCATGCACAAAGATGTGATCCATTAAGTTTACGGTTAAGTTCAATAACTTCCTGCTGTATTCTTTGTTTATCCGTTACAGGATTAGTAAACAGACTTGCCGTTTTTAATCCTGCTATAGTGGGTGAGCAATAACGTACTACTGTTTCTTCAGGCATATCTCCTCCAGGTTAGTTAAAACTAACTGCATTTGTAAACATAAGCAGCCAATGGCTGCCTATGTACTCAAACATTTTTTTGTTGTAATCTGGAGCCTTCACTGAGCCCCAATTCTGTCAGATACACAATACCGTAGTATTCTTTCTGAACGAATCCATCCATGGATAACTTATCAAGCATACTATGAACACTTGGTCTAGAAACATGGAGTTTTTTGCATAATTCCACACTTCTGACACCTCTTCCGGCTGGATCCAGTTCATACAATACAGATAAGTATTTTCTTTTTGCCGCGGTCATATGAACCTGTTGCATATCTTATGCCTGCGCATCTACTGCGTTTGGATCTTTTCTGAATAACAGATACAAAGTTCCTGCTAATGCAGCAAATGCAATGATGGTCCATACTCCGAAAGTTACTTCTCCTGTAAACAAACCACCAATCTGATAAATCATCAGAGATAAGACATATGCTGTAACATTCTGGAAGATAATGGCAAACCAGAACCATTTTCTGTTATTCATTTCCTTTGCCATAGAAGAAATTGCTGCAAGACATGGAGAATCGAAACAGTTGAATACAAGGAAGCTGACTGCAGCAATACTTGTTGGGAAGAATGCTGCAAACTGCTGATGCATAGATACTTCATATTCTTCAACTTCACCAAGACCGGATAAGACACCCATTGTAGAAACAATACCTTCTTTTGCAACAAATCCGGATAAGGAAGAAGCAACTGCCTGCCATGTGCCAAAACCTAATGGCTTGAACAGCCATGCAATGCAGTTTCCGATAGTAGCCAAGAAACAGTATTCTGTATCCACCAGTCCAAACTGACCATCCTGAATACCGAAAGCACCTAAGAACCACATTACTGCACAACACAGGAATAAGATAGTTCCGGCCTTTTTTAAGAATGCCCATACTCTTTCCCATACATGTAATAAGACACCTTTTACACTAGGAATATGATATGCAGGAAGTTCCATAACAAACGGTGCCGGATCACCTGCAAACATCTTTGTCTTCTTTAAGATGATGCACATGATAATAACCACTGCAATACCAAGGAAATAAATTGCCGGAGCAAACCACCATGCGCCTCCCATCAGGAAACCTGCAATCATGGCAATAACAGGCAGCTTTGCACCACATGGAATAGAAGTAGTTGTAATCATGGTCATACGGCGATCTTTTTCATTTTCAATCGTTCTTGTAGCCATAATACCAGGCACTCCACAACCTGAGCTAATCAAGAATGGAATAAAAGATTTACCGGATAAACCAAAACGTCTGAAAATTCTGTCCATGATGAAGGCAACACGTGCCATATATCCACAATCTTCAAGAATTGACAGAAACAAGAAGACAATCGCCATCTGCGGAGCAAATCCGATAGGAGCACCAAGTCCTCCGATAATACCATCAACGACTAAACTGATCAGCCATTCAGAACAACCAATATTGGTCAGAAATGTTCCCACAGCAGGCTGAATCCATTCACCGACAAAGACATCATTTGTCCAGTCTGTAACAATAGTTCCAAGAGAAGTTACTGCAATGTAGTAAACTAAACACATAACAACTACAAAGATTGGAAGTGCCAGCCATCTGTTAGTTACAATTCTGTCAATTTTATCAGAAACACTCATCTGTCCGGCGTTCTTTTTCTTATATACACCCTTCAAAAGATTGCCGATATAAATATAACGTTCATTTGTAATGATAGCTTCTGCATCATCGTCCATTTCTTTTTCGGCTTCTGAAATGTGAGCCTCCACATCCTTCATTACATCTGCTGGTATATTCAGTTTTTCAAGCACTTTGGAATCTCTTTCAAACACTTTAATGGCATACCAACGTTTCTGATTTTCAGACACATTTTCAAGACAATGTTCTTCAATATGTGCCAAGGCATGTTCTACAGGTCCTGAGAAAGCATGCTGAGGTACTGTTGCACCTCTTCCTGCTTCTTCAATGCAGGCTTCAGCAACTTCTGTGATACCTGAACCTTTTAAAGCAGAGATTTCAAATATTTTGCATCCCAATTGTCTTGAAAGTTCTTTAAAATTGATTGTATCTCCGTTTTTACGTACAAGATCCATCATATTAACAGCAATGACCATTGGTTGACCAACTTCCAGAAGCTGTGTAGTCAGATACAGGTTTCTTTCCAGGTTAGTGCCATCAATAATATTCAGAATAACATCCGGTCTGTCTTCTACAAGATAATTTCTGGAAACCACTTCTTCCAGTGTGTATGGAGACAGGGAATAAATACCTGGTAAGTCCTGAACAATTACATCATGATGTCCTTTCAGCTTACCTTCCTTTTTTTCAACAGTAACCCCTGGCCAGTTACCTACATACTGGTTACTGCCTGTCAAAGCATTAAACAAAGTGGTCTTACCACAGTTAGGATTACCCGCCAGAGCAATCTTGATTTCTTTATCTGCCATAATTCTCTCCTTACTTCACTTCAATCAGAGCAGCATCATCTTTACGTAAAGATAATTCATAGCCTCTCACTGTCACTTCAATAGGATCTCCAAGCGGAGCCACTTTTCTCACATAGACTTCAACCCCTTTAGTAATGCCCATGTCCATGATTCTGCGCTTGACAGCTCCTTCTCCATGAAGCTTGACAACTGTACAAGTATCACCAATACCGACTTCTTTTAATGTCATGTCTTCTCCTCCTTAGATCATGATTTTCATAGCCATAGATTTTCCGATGGCAACTCTGGATTCCTTTACATTGACAATCAAACTGCCATTGAGATCACTTACCGCAGTGACCTTTCCTCCAACAACAAACCCCATATCTGAAAGATGTTGTTTCTGTTGGGGAGTACCATTAATTTTTTTGATAATGTTCTCTTCACCAATGTTTGCTAATGTTAACGGCATCATATACGTTACCTCCTCGCAAATCTACAGTTAGTTTTATCTAACATAAGTTAGTTTAGTCTCACTAACTTATCTTGTCAACACAAAAGTTAGTATCAATTAACTGATAGCGTTTACAAGTTAATAAATAAAAAAACGAGATGATTTTTCACCTCGTTCACTCTGCTTTAGTCACATCAATCCAGGCTGCAGGCTGTACTACCTTTTCCATATCCTGTACTGTAATTCTGACACAGTTATTATGTAAACCTGCTGCAGGCCAAACAGTATCCCAATGCTTTAAAGAGATATCAAAATACACAAGGACATTGTCTTTAACTCCAAAAGGACATACTCCTCCAGGTTCATGATCAATGTATTCCTTTAATTCTTCAGCAGACATCATTTTAGCTTTTGCATGAAAGAAACTTTTATATTTGTGATTATCCAGCCTGGCAGTCCCTTCCATGACTATCAGTATCGGCTGTTCCTTTACCATAAATGCCATAGTTTTGGCAATTTGTGCTTCCTTTACACCGATTGTCTCTGCTGCAAGTGCTACAGTGGCTGAACTATGAGGAAGAACCTGTATCTCTTTATCCAGATCATACTGCTCAAGTTGTTTTTGAACCTCTATATAAGACATGTTGTATATCACTCCTTCATAAACTGCTCAGCAGGGAATTACCTGCATGCAATTCTTGGTAATGAGTATACTCTGTATCTCTGATCTCTCAAGTTTTTTACTCAAGTTCAAAAAAGCTTTTTACTGATCTTCTCTGCTTTTATCAAAGCAACATTGTATGATTCTTCACGCATGCAGCAGACCCTCTTATCTTTAAAAGAGTACAGTAACTCTTTTAAGAAGCACTCTTTAAACTGATTTATAAGTTATACAGTTTTGAATACTTCTCTTCCAGATATTGCAGATAATACTCTACATCAAACGGTTTACCCGTCACTTTTCCCACCAGTTCATCTCCGTTATATAAGAAGCCATATGTATGAATATGTTCTTTCAGCCATGCAATACATGTATCGTAATGATTATTTTCTAACAAATCATCCACATCAATATCCTTACGCATGGTATCCATAAACTGCGCAGCAAATGCTGAACCGAGTGCATAAGTAGGAAAATAACCAAAATCACCAGAACTCCAGTGTACGTCCTGTAAAATGCCGACAGAGGCATCCTGAGGTCTTACACCAAGATACTTTTCATACATATCTGCCCATACTTCATCCAGATGATCCGTTCCGATAGTACCGTTGAATAACCCTTTTTCAATTTCATAACGCACTAAAATATGTAATGGATAGGTCAGCTCATCCGCTTCAGTTCTTACAAGACTTGCCTTTACCACATTCATGGCATTAACAAACTGCTCTAGTGTAATGCCGGACAATTGCTGAGGAAAATGTTTCTGTAATCGAGGAAAGTTATACTTCCAGAAAGCAAGTGTTCTGCCCAGATAGTTTTCACATAAGCGGGATTGAGATTCATGTAGTCCACAGGAAATACCTTCAGAAAGAATATTTCCATCAAATGCAGGATCACAATTATGTTCATAATAGGCATGTCCAACTTCATGTACTGTAGAGAGAATAGCTGAAACCACATTGTCTTTTAAATACTTTGTAGTTGTTCTGCAGTCATTTTCGCATGTAAAGGATGTGAAAGGATGCTCGGATTCGTTCTGATATCCCCATTCAGGATCAAAGTGAAGATATTCCAGTAATTCCACCATGAATTTTTTCTGTTCTTCCACAGGATACTCAGCAAACAGAAAACTGTCATCAATTTGTTCAGCCTGTTGTATTTTATGTAGCAGAGGAACCAGTCTTTCTTTGATCTGTTCAAAGAAAATATCATACTTTTCCTGTGTCATGCCAGGTTCAAAATCATCCAGCATCTGATCATAAGTATTCATAGAACTGTTTCTATAGCCATAAAATTTCTTTTTGGTTTCTATGATTTTCTTTAACGCAGGTGCATACAGTGCATAATTCTTAGTTTGTTTAGCTTCAAGCCATATATTGTAGGATTCTGCCTGTAATTGTGTAAAAGCAACAAATTCTTCTTTCGGAATACATACTGTATCCATCACCTGCTTATAATATAGCTTCATGGCTCTTTGATCTGCATATTCTAAAGATGGATCATCTTTTAGTTCTTTTAGAATATCCAGCATTTCCTTTTCAGTTTCAATAGAGAAAAGCTCCCCGGCAAGATAGGCGGTTCTTTCATCACGATATGTACTTCCACCTTTAGGTGCTACTGTATGGGCATCAATGGAAATGATTTCGATTGCCATGTGATATGCACTCATACGGAATTCCCAGTCTTTATACTTTTGCAGTTTTTCTTCTTTTGTCATGTGACTTCTCCTTTTTCAAAAGAAACGCCGGTTTATCCGGCGTTTACATTATATGAGATTCAAATATTTAAAAGCATTATACAAACCATCTTCATCCACATCTGTAGTAATATAATCTGCTGCTTCTTTGATCTCCGGGCCACCATTACCCATGGCTACATTATACGCACACAGTTCAAACATAGATAGGTCGATTTTGGCATCTCCAAAAGAAATAGTATCTTTCTGATCTGCTCCTAAATAGTCTAATAATACTTCAATAGCATGTTTTTTGGTAATACCTGATGGGCCAAGATCTCCAAAAAGAGCATGTTCACCTTTACCACCCCATGTATTGGCTTCAAGTTCTGGAAATTCTTTTTTAGAATCCAGATGATCCTGATAAGAATCAAGGATAAAACTGATTTTATTCACATCATCTCTGTATTGCTCTTCACCTTTGACAAGAATAAAAGAGTTGATAAAAGAATCTGCAGAATTTTTAGCTTTTGATAAATCTGCTCCTTTTCCTAAAGAATACTTCACCATAGTTTCAGGGCCTTTGACATGCATCATCTCATTGCAGTAAATTCCTGAATTAGCTTCCAGATAAAACGCAAGATTTCTTTCATTACACCAGTCAGCAATCTTTTTCACTTCTTCTCTGGATAATCCCTGATGCATGACTACTTTACCATTATCTTCTACATATGCACCATTACCACCAATCATACCGTCAAGATCACATAGATTTCTCTGTTCAATTTCTGCTTTTGAACATCCGGTGCAAATATACACTTTATGCCCATTGGCACGTGCTTCACTGACTGCTCTTGCGGCACTTTCTGGAAGCTTTGCTTCATAGTTAATCAAAGTGCCATCCACATCCAGAAATACAATCTTTCTGCTCATTTCTTCTATTCCTTTCTTTAAGGTAACTGATTACCTTCCACTGAAGTATAAATTCTGTACCAGTCTTTTCTGGATAATGTAATATCTGCTGCTTTTGCGGCACTCTGAAGTCTTTCAGGTTTTGTTGTTCCTAAAATCACCTGTGTAGAACAAGGAATACGTAATAGCCATGCATAGGCAATCACATCCTTCTGTACTCCATATATATCCGCAATCTCTTGTAAAGTCTCATTGAGTTTTGCATACTTTTCGTCATTGAGGAAAACGCCTTCAAAATATCCTTTTTGAAGTGGTGACCACACCTGCAATCCCATATGATGTAATTGCATGTAAGGCAGAATACCAGAATCATGTTTTACACTTAAAGCATCTTCCATATCTTCATGAAGAAGATTATCAATAACCGGTGTATGAACACAGCTCATCTGCAACTGATTTACTGTCAGTTTCTGCTTCATTGCGCTTTGAAGATACTCAATATGACCAGAAGTCATATTACTTACCCCAAAAGACAAAACTTTTCCCTGTGTATAGAGAATATCCAGTGCTTCTGCAACTTCTTCAGGTTCCATCAACACATCAGGTCTATGCAACAATAATGAATCCAGATGATCTGTATGCAGTCTTGAAAGAATACCATCCACTGATTCCAGAATATACTCTTTGGAAAAATCAAAAAAGTCCTGTCGGATACCACACTTGGATTGAAGGAAAAAACGTGAGCGAAGAGAAGAATCTTTTGCAAAGACTTCACCTATAACTTCTTCACTTCTGCCTGCTCCATAAATATCTGCTTCATCAATAAAATTAATTCCTGCATCCAGGCCCGTTTTTAAAAACGTCTCTGCCTGCTGAACATCCATACCTGCAATACGCATACAGCCAATGCCAATGGTACTGACTTGAGGAAGTTCCTGAGAAAATTGTATATATTTCATATATTTCACCTCTATTTACGACTATACAAGAAGCTTAAATGATGTGCAAGGATTTACAATGGCATAAAGTACCTAAAAAAGAAGAGCAAACACTATTTCTTACCCTTCTTCAAGAACCATTCTTTCTTCCAAATTACCAGACCTATCATACTGATCTGGAATGTAAAAGATAATATCACAAAGATGTATTCACCTCTGATAAGAAAATGCCCTATCCAGCAATTGGATAAGATAGACATCATACAGGCAATTGCAACAGTCATGGCATATTTTGTAAATCGAATATCTGATTTTGCAGCAATATACGGAACAATACCATTGGGAATACCTGGAATCATATATGTTAAAGCAAAAACAAATTCAGGTTTTGTACTGTTGATCTTATCAAGAATCCAGTTGGATTTACTGTCAAAATTCAGATTATTCTGAACAAATTTATGGAAATGTCTTGCAAAGCGAAAAACCAGAAGATTTCCCACAACAAATCCTAAATGACAGGCAATAAAAGCTTTCCACCAGCCATAAATAAGACCAGACACAAATTGTATAAACATCGCAGGAAAGAAGATGGTAATTACCTGAAGTACAGAAAGGAAAAAAATAGAAATCATTCCTGATACTTCATCTTTGGAATTCAGATAATCCATCAAAGCCTGTTTATCATGCAGTTTCAGTAATTCCAGCAATTCCAGACATGTATCTTTCAACATATAATATGCAATTCCAAGCACTAAACATACAATGCATACTGCCAGAATTGTAAACACAATCTTCTTTTTCTTTTCCATAGCTGCATAATCATAGCACAATCTTAAGAATTTAAAAGAAAAAAGAAAACAGGATAGTTGCCTATCCTGTAATGGAATCAATGATTACTTAGCATTTTCTGCTGCGTTTGTACCGGCAATTCTACCAAATACTACGAAGTCAGCAACTGCATTACCACCAAGTCTGTTAGCACCGTGAACGCCACCTGTGACTTCACCTGCTGCATACAGACCGGAGATAACATCACCATCTTTATTTAATACACATGTATTTGTATCAATCTTCAGACCACCCATTGTGTGGTGAACACCTGGCTGAACCTTGATTGCATAATAAGGAGCTGTATCCAGCTTGTTAGTGAAAGCTGTTCTTCCGAATTCTGCATCAGACTTGTTGTCAACACATGTATTCCATGTTTCCATTGTCTTTGCGAATGTATCAGCATCTGCTTCCATAGCTTCAGCTAATTCTTCATAAGTTTTACCTGTTACAGCATAACCCTTGTCAATGTAACCCTGAACAACTGCACTTGCATCAGCCATGGCCTGGTCAACAACTAACCATGCAAAGCCGCCTTCCTGTTCATTTTCAGCAGCGGAAACTACGTCTCTTGTACCAACTTCATCAGTAAATCTTTCACCTTTGGAGTTAACTAAGATAGCACCGTCTCCACGAAGACCTTCTGTAATTAATACAGCGTTGCTTCCTTCAACATGAACTGTTGGATGTAACTGAATCTGATCCATATCCACTGTAGCAGCATTCACATCATCAGCAGTAGCCATTGTGATACCCTGACCTAAGATACCTGCAGCATTTGTTGTAATGTATCCTTTTAATGCAGGATTCTGTTCAGATACCATATCATTGTTCGCACCGAAACCACCTGTAGCAAGAACAACGGACTTAGCATTGATTGTAACTTTGTTACCTGTCTTACCTTCTGCTTCTACACCTGCAGCCTTACCATCTTTCATGATAATCTTATTAGCAGTAGTGTTGTAGAATACTTCAACGCCTCTGTCTTCTACAGTCTTTTCAAGAATTGGAACAATGTAAGAACCAACAGAAATAACTTTACCGTCTTCATTTACAGGACGATGAATTCTCTTAACAGCAGCACCACCGAACTGACCTACGTTCTTAAGATCAGCACCGATTGTGGATAGCCATTCAATAGCATCAGCGGAATTACCTGCAAGTGTCTTAACAAGTTCAATATTGTTAACACCCTTACCACCGATCATTGTATCTAATTCCATTAATTCAACAGAATCAAAATATCCTGTAGGATTAGCCTGGTAAGCTTCCCACTGTTCTTTAACTGTAGAAGCTAAAGCCTGAATATCTGCATTATCAGCATATTTTTCAGCAGATTTTAATGTTTTTTCTACACCAGCGGATTCTTCGAATTCGTTGTTATCCTGATAAACTGTCTTGGCAGCGTTCATACCACCTGTAGCACGTACGGAGTTACCACCGGCAACTTCCTGGCTTTCCAGAATAACTACGCTCTTACCTGCATCAGCAGCTGTAATAGCAGCTGTCATACCTGCTCCACCAGCACCTACAACAACAACATCAACGTCCTTTTCAACGTCTTCTTCTTTTCCGCCTTCAGCAGCTGTCTGATAATCTTCTGGATTCAGACCTGCAGCTTTGATTGCTTCTGCAGCTGCGGACTTGATGGCATCACTTGTAATTGTAGCTGTAGCTACACCATCAACGTTAATGGAATTGGCTTTAACCATTTCATCAGGCATCTTTTCGATAGCCTTTGTACCGATACCTTCTGTCTCGTTATCACCCTGTACTTTAACATCTGTAATAACGGAATCTTTGAGTGTGATGGTTACTGTAACATCTCCTCCCATACCTTTTGCAGTACCAGAGAATTCACCAGAGACGCCACCACTTGCCTTCTGACCACAAGCTACTAAACTGGTAGCCATGACAGCGGACAAAAATAGTTTAGAAATTCTGTTCATTTTTTCCTCCGAAAGCACTTCAACTTAGTGCACATTAACTATAACACACTCATTTTTTTCCACAAGAGAATTGTGAAAGAATTGTGAAAAACACCTTTTTTTAATATCACACTCCATGTATAAAAAAACACAACTTACACTGTGTTTAGCATGCTTATTGTATCCTAGTAATTTTTTGGATCAAGACCTGCAGCTTTGATTGCTTCTTCTGCAGCTGCTTTGATAGCATCACTTGTGATTGTAGCTGTAGCTACGCCATCCACTTTAAAAGAATTAGCTTTAACCATGTCGCCCGGCAACTGTTCAATAGCTTTTGTACCAATACCTTCTGTTTCGTTTTCACCTTCCACTTTAACATCAGTGATAACAGAATCTTGAAGTGTAATTGTCACTTTGATATCTCCCATACCTTTTGCAGTACCGGAGAATTCACCAGAAACACCATCGGTATTTTTCTGTCCACAGGCTGCCAGACTGGATACCATAACAGCAGATAAAAATAATTTAGAAATTTTGGCTCTTCTAACATACATGTGGGTAAAATCAGATATGAAAGTATCTGATTTTGTTTTGTTTATGCGGGTTTTCTGACAGTTGTTGGCCTGTTTGGGAGTGGTACCTTCAAATTCGAACATACAAGCATTATCAAATCGACCATATTTCTGAAATTCTTAAATCCAAAAGATCTATGGACCAACAAACTGATTTTGTTATTATTTGCTTCTACTCGTGCATTACTAATACCTGTACTTATGAAGTTCAGGATGTATTCTTTGTGCCTTTTGATTTTTAACGCTAGTTCTTTAAAAGAATCTATTCTGCTTCTTCTCGCCCAGATTATCCAATGGTTTAATTCTCTTTCTGCTTGTTTTACATCTTTGATTTTCAATATTGCTCTTATCGACTCTTTTAATTCATAAGCTCTGTATAGTTTATGATTTTTCGTTTTAATCTGTGCAAGTTTTACCTGTTGTGTCTCTGTCAGATTCTCGGGTGCTTTTCCTAGTGCATATCTGCTGTTTTTGATTTCTTTTGCTCTGTCTTTAGCTTCTGATAGAATCCGAGAAGTTTTATCATATGCAGATGGTCTACCTTTCCCTCGTGGATATTCCTTCTTTATCTGTTTAAGTTCTGCATTTGCCTCTCGCCATGCTTCTTTTCGTATTTCGTCCAAGGCAAAATTTGCCCACTCAATTATGTGAAACGGATCCGTACACCGCCTGGCCTGTGGACAGTATTCTTCTACGCATTCAGTAATCCATCGGGCACCATCACCAGAAACGACTTCTATACCAGCACACTGCTCCTCTGTAAGTTGCTTGAAAAAGCTTTCTAATACTGTTTTTCCATGTTTATCGCTGACCCACACAACGGTATTTGTGTCGTGATCTATTACAGTTGTAATGTACTTGTGCCCTTTAGAATAGCTTGTTTCATCGATCCCAATTCTTTTAAGATTTGTAAGTCGTGAAGACTTCTCTGGCTCAAGATAATTCATTGTACGTGTAATACAGCGTCCTACACTAGCCCATGAAATACGCATATACTGAGAAATGGCTGATTTGTTCAGCGTTCTGGAAAGCCAGGCAACACTTAAATCAAATTCTTTTGTGAACCTGCTATTATGGAAAGCCCAAGGTACTGCTGCTGTAACCACACCATGTTCAGGACATGAAACTCGAGGAATAGTACTTCTAATGTCAATTAGAACACCTCCACAATCAAGTCCTCTCCAGCTTTGCGGTTGCGTCGGAGTATCATACTTAGGAAGCTTTTTATCACAATATGGGCATCGACATTGCTTGTTTTTAAATGGTTCTACGGTGGCAATAAGTGTTTTCACACCATCATGTGAAGTATCTAGTTGAACATTCTTTATCTTAATTTCATTGACACCAACCAAAGTTTTAATTAATGTATTCTTTGTCATCATGTTTTATACCTCTCTTGATTTGGTCGTTAATTGAGTATAAAACCATGATGACTTTTTTATACAAAAAATGATTTTGCAAAACCGTCATATTCGTTATTCCACGGTCTGCTTGACAAACGGGGCCCATCTCCCTGCACCCTCTAAACCTGCCCTTGGTAAAAATAAAGCCTTTTGGCAACACAAGGGCGTGCTAGTGTAGCAGGGAGATATCCCATTTATAAAGCAGCTTTCGCGGCATATACTCATATGACTTTTCTATCATTGTTACCCACACATATGTTCGAAGGTTCGAAATTTTGTTCATTTTTCCTCCATAAAATTCTTTTGTATACCCCAACTATACCATACCTGTTTTTACCCCAAGACATTAACCTCTCTTTTCGACACAAGAGATACCTATTTGTTAACAACGCACCATTCCTTACAGAAAAGATAGTGAAAACAAGCATTTTTCTGTTTCATTTCAGCTAAAATCTGAAACCCCTTACATCAATAGCGTGCTATTGACAGTGTGCTGTTATTTTATAATAATACTTAAGTATTTTTAGTTTAAATATAAGGAGGGACACCATGCGTATTGGATTAGATATTGGTTCTACAACGATTAAGTGTGTAGTACTGGATGATACACACAACATCCTGTATTCCTGCTACGAAAGACATTTCAGTCATATTGTCTCTAAATCTAAAGAGATTTTACATAAAATTCAAAATACCTTTCTTCATGGTGAGAAAGCTGTAATCGCCATATCCGGTTCTGCCGGGATGGGACTTGCACAAAGCTGTGATGTGGAATTTGTTCAGGAAGTCTATGCAGAAAAAGTAGCCACTTCCATTTATCATCCTGAAACAGACTGTATTATCGAACTTGGAGGAGAAGATGCCAAAATTCTTTTCCTGACCAACGGGGTGGAAGTACGGATGAATGGCTCATGTGCAGGTGGTACAGGTGCCTTTATAGACCAGATGGCCGCTTTGTTAAAAATGAGTGCAGAAGAAATGAATACTGCTGCTTTGCAGGCAGATCACACATATACCATTGCGTCCAGATGTGGTGTATTTGCAAAAACAGATGTACAGCCACTGATTAATCAAGGAGCTAAACCTTCTAATATCGCCGCCAGTATTTATCAGGCTGTTGTTAATCAGACAATTGCAGGATTATCTCAGGGACGTGCCATCAAAGGAAATGTATTGTACCTGGGTGGTCCTTTAACCTTTGCCACATGTCTGAGAAATACCTTTGACGCTACATTACACCTTCATGGTGTATGTCCGGATAATTCCCTGTACTATGTAGCTCTTGGTGCAGCTTTATACGCGAATAAAGAGGCTGACCTTTCTGAAGTGTGTAAGAAAATAGATGTCTATGATTCTGTTTCAACCTATGCTTCCTTGCCTCCTCTGTTTGAAAATCGTGAACAATACTGGGAGTTTCATAACAGGCATGCAAAAGCGCATGTGCCTGTAGTTCCTTTTAATGAAACCTGTGGACCGGTACACATTGGCATTGACTCCGGTTCCACAACCATCAAAATTGTTGTAATCAATACTAAAGGAGAACTGTTATATAAGCGGTATGAGCCTAATGATGGTAACCCTTTACCTGTAGTTAAAGAAACATTGATTGATCTTTACAGGAAACACCCTCACCTGCATATTCTCTCTGTCACCACAACCGGCTATGGAGAAGCTTTGATGAAGAAAGCTTTCCATTGTGATTATGGCGTAGTAGAAACCGTTGCTCATTTTACTGCAGCAAAATACTTTATGCCTGATGTGGATTTTATTATCGACATAGGCGGTCAGGATATGAAATGCTTTAAAATAGAAAATAATGCCATCTCGGATATTTTCCTGAATGAAGCATGTTCTTCAGGGTGTGGTAGTTTCCTGCAGACATTTGCGCAGGCAATGGGATACAGCGTGGAAGAATTTGCCATGCAGGGATTATTTGCCAGACATCCTGTAGATTTAGGTTCCAGATGTACTGTATTTATGAATTCTTCTGTCAAACAGGCACAGAAAGACGGCGCTCAGCTGGATTGTATTTCCGCAGGTTTATCTCTTTCTGTTGTCAAAAATGCCCTGTATAAAGTCATACGTGTCTCCTCACCAGAACAGTTGGGAAAACATATTGTAGTACAAGGTGGAACTTTCTATAATGAGGCTGTTTTACGTGCATTTGAACAGGAGATGGGTGTCAATGTTGTAAGACCTGACATTGCCGGTCTGATGGGGGCTTATGGGGCAGCATTATATGGTGCTTCAAAGAGTGCTGTTTCTTCTACTTCTGATGTTTTATCTCTGGAAGAATTGCTTTCTTTTTCCATGAAGAATCAGAGTATCACCTGTCAGGGATGTGGAAATCATTGTTCTTTAACTATCAATACATTCTCTGATGGTGAAAGACTTGTTTCAGGGAACAAATGCGAAAAACCTGTTACAGGAAAAGCCAGTGATGATTCTTTAAATCTGTATGCCTATAAAATGCAGTCTCTTCTTGAATATGCAAAGACCAGGACAGAAGGCACCAGAGGAACAATTGGTATTCCACTTGTATTAAATATGTATGAACTGTTACCATTCTGGCATGCTTTCTTCACTTCTTTAGGCTTTCAGGTAGTTGTATCTCCTGTAAGTTCTCACAAATTATATCAGGATGGGCAAAATACCATCCCAAGCGATACAGCATGTTATCCAGCTAAAATGACCCATGGACATATAGCCTGGCTGTGTGGTCAAGAAGACGTGCATACCATCTTTTATCCATGTATGACCTATAACTTTGATGAACATCTTGGAGATAATCATTACAATTGTCCTGTAGTTGCGTATTATCCTGAAGTACTGGCAAATAACATTCCTGATCTGAAGAAAAAAGATTTCTTTTATGAGTATATCAATCTCTCAGATGAAAAAGAATTCAGAAAGCATTTTCCTGGAATCTTCAGAAAACATTTTCCTTCCGTTTCCTTTAAAGAAATAGATAGTGCAATCACTGATGGATATGCAGAATACAAAAGTCACATGGAAGCAATTCGCCGTAAAGGAAAAGAAATCATACAAAAAGCCCGTCAGGACCATAAACAGATCATTGTCTTAGCCGGAAGACCGTATCATGTCGATCCTGAAATTAATCATGGTATCGACAAACTGATCATAAGACAAAACGCTGCTGTCATTACTGAAGACAGCATCAGTGATATTCTTCCTAAATTTGAAACTTCTGTTTTAAATCAGTGGACATATCATTCCCGCTTATATGCAGCAGCCAAATATTGCACTACACAAAAAGACATGAATCTGATTCAACTGGTTTCTTTTGGATGTGGACTTGATGCCATCACAACAGATGAAACAAGAGAAATTCTGCAGACAAAAGGAAAATTATATACACAGCTAAAAATAGATGAAGTTACTAATCTTGGAGCTGTCAACATACGTATTCGCTCTTTGTTTGCAGCACTGGAAGAACAGCAAGAGGAGAAAAAACGGTCATGACATATCTGACTCCCAATTTTACAGCAGACATGCTGGAAGACTATACAATACTGATTCCAAATATGGCACCTGTACAATTTCGTTGTATACAGGCTGCGCTTGAATCAGAAAAATACCATTGCGAACTATTACAGAATACAGGAACACAGGTGGCTGAGCTCGGTCTGAAATATGTACATAACGATACATGCTACCCGGCTTTACTGGTTATCGGTCAGTTTCTGGATGCCTTAAATTCCGGAAAATATGATGTGCACCACACTGCCCTTCTCATAACCCAATCTGGTGGTGGATGCCGTGCATCCAATTACATCAAGCTCTTACGTAAAGCACTTGTCAAAGCAGGATATGAGTATGTTCCTGTCGCCTCCTTCAATCCAAGCGGGCTTGAAAAAAATTCACAGATGCCAGTATCTGTACGTTTATTCAGAAAGCTTCTGGCAGCTTTGGAATACGGAGATATGCTGGACAGCCTTTGCAATCAGCTAAGACCTTATGAGAAGGAAAAAGGCAGTACTGATACGTGGTGTGAGACATGGATTCATACTATCCATCAATGGTTTATGAAAAACAAAAATTATTCCACTCTAGCTATGCGCTCCGTTTTTAAAAAAATAGCCAGAAGTACACGTGAAGTCCAGATTCAGCGTACAGACAAAATCAAAGTCGGTGTTGTTGGAGAAATCTATGTTAAGTTTTCTCCTATGGGAAACAATGATCTTAAAGCCTTTCTGGAATCACAGGACTGTGAAGTAAATATGCCAGGAGTGATGGGATACGTAGAATACTGCATAGCAAACTTTGCATTGGATATAGAATATTATGGCGGTAAAAAATATATGCAGATAATCTGGAAAATGGGACTGGCAATACTGGATTCTTTAAACAGTTCCATGAGAAAATCTATGGAACGTTATGGGTTTACAGGTCCAGGTTCCTTTAAAAAAATAATGGATGGAACGAAAGGCATTATTCATCTTGGGGCTAAAATGGGAGAAGGATGGTTATTGAGCGGTGAGATGGTTGAACTGCTAAGAACCGGATATCCAAACATTATATGTGCTCAACCTTTTGGTTGCCTTCCCAACCATATTATGGGTAAGGGAGTTGTTAATGTATTGCGTGAAAAGTATCCTGAAAGTAATATTGCAGCTATTGATTATGATCCAAGTGCTACAAAAGTCAATCAGGAAAACAGAATTAAATTAATGCTTGCCGTAGCAAAAGAAAATATGAAAAAAGGACAGGAGAAATAATGGATTCTTCTGTCCTTTTCAGAATCATAAAACAAAATCATCTTTTACCGATGGCAATAATGAGTAAACATGGACATCTATATCTGAACCTTCCATACGTATCTGATTTTCGGCTTTATCAGGGAAGATTCTGGAAGAAAGCACTGTCTCTCCGTTATTCACAAATATCTCCACTGTTGATTGGTCTACATAAATATCCAGATGTGTACATCCTTCAGACAACGTCACTGTTCTGACTGTGCCAAATTCCGGATTGCAAATGGAGTGCATGTCTGACTTATTGATGGAGAGTTTTTTGGCAATTGCATCATAGCGAATCTCAAATCCTCTGTTTCTTCCCCATGTAAACAAATTAAAACATAGTGCATTATCTTTTGGATTATCCACTTCAATCTTACAGCATCTTGGCATCTCGGCATGTAAGGCATTTTTTACTACATTTCCATTTTTTGCCTCAAAAAGAATTTCATTCTTTAAAGATTCCATAGCCTGAGGTGGTGATTGTAATAAAGTATCATTGGAAATAGTTAAGACTCTTGGAAGGGTCTGCAACCCCACCCAATACTCTTTTTCCGTTTGAGGATATTGATAATCAGAAACACCAAACCAACCTGCAAGACAAGCTTTATCTTTCTCAGTTGTCTGAAAAGCACATTGAGCAGCATAGAAATCAAAGCCTCTGTCCAACTCCTGTATATCCGAATGAGGTGTAAATGTCAGATTTTCCAAATCCAGATTCCCTAACAGATACACATTGTTAAACTTGTTGTTATAATGCTCCCCTTTTACCTCAAGCCCCTGAGGTGAAAACAGAAGCACATACATATCACCTATTTTTGTAATACAAGGGCACTCCACCATATATCCAAAATATGGATATCCCTGTACTTTCAGCTCTCCTTGAAACTTCCAGCCGTCTGTCAGATCTTTGGAGCTGTATAAAAGAAATTTGCCGTGTTTCTGTGCATCTTGTGCACCAAGAAGAATATAATACGTATCACCTTCTTTAAACACTTTTGGATCTCTTTGATTTTTTGCTATATAGTCCGGGTGTGGCTCTATAATCGGGCAGTTTAATTTCATTGCTTTGCCAGAATCATGATATTTGGCAAGAAGCTGATATTCACGTATATTTCCCTTTTCGTCTTTATTATGCCCGGTATATGCAACAAACATATCTTCACCTTCTACAATGGCAGACCCGGAAAAACAGCCGTTATTTTCATACCATGTGTCTGGTTTCAAAAACAAACCGTCATTTTTCCAGTGCACAAGATCCGGACTTTCCACATGGTACCAGTGTTTTAACCCATGAGCAGCTTCATAAGGATACCATTGATAAAACAGATGCCATGCATTCTGATAATAACAAAAGCCATTCGGATCATTCATTAATCCACATACTGTCTGAACATGATATTTTGTACGATATATAGAACCAGAAGCTATTGTATGTTTTTTCAATAATTCCTGTGTATCCTTACTGTTTAGTTTTCTATTTAATCTATCCATATATACCTCCGCAAATATATTATAATAAGATTTGGACTTGAAAGGACAATGTATCAGTTAAACAAAATGCTATTTTTTGTACGTAAAATCCAAAAATTTCAGTTATCCATTTTTAGCAGATATTGTACAGCTTTATATAAACCATCATTATCTATATCCGAAGTAATATAGTCTGCCTGCTTTTTTAAATTATCACAAGCATTTCCCATCGCTATATTTTTCCCGCATACTGCAAACATGGACAAATCATTTTCGCCGTCTCCTATACTACAGGCTTCCTCAGAAGAAAATCCGTAATATTTCAGTACATCTTCAATCCCCTGTGACTTACCACAATGTATATGGAAACAATCCACTGCATAGCTGTTCCATCTTGTACAGTGTGTATGTTTCAATTTAAGCTGTATCGCATGAAATCTGCTTTCTTCCACCCATGGGATGAACATATATACAGGATGATTCAAAATACGCTGTAATGGTTTTACAGGATCCTGTACTGAATGAATCTTCTTAAGACCTTCTTCAACAATTGCAGAATGCATATTCATATACATATCTTCTTTTTCAAGAAACTGTACAGGGAACGGATGTGCAACCAGAGCTTCATACAAAACATGCAAATCTTCATCGGCTATTGGATATTCTGACAGAACTGTCCCATCATTAAGATAATTCAATGCACCGTTAGTGGTTATCCATCCATCCGGTTGTAAATCATGAAGCGGAAGACTTTGCAGTTCTTTTGTATGTCTTCCTGTGCAGGCATATACCTTTATTCCTCTTTCCTGCACCATTCTGATAGCCAGCACCGCTGAAGCAGGTACAGAACCGGAAGAATGAGAAAGTACAGTCCCATCAATATCCAGAAATAGTATTTTCATGTAAGTACTATACCATCACTGATTAAGATTATATGTGGAAACTTGCATTCTGTAAAAAATATCACTATTCTATTTTCATATGAAGATATGGATTGATGATGAAGAAGAAAAAGATATAGATAGCTCACAGGAACTTTTAGAAGAAGAACCTGAAGAAGATAACAGTGACAGGTGTATTGTGCATGCAATTTTCTTTGAACTGGCTTTTGGTGCAGTACTTTATCTTAAATCAGCCACAGCTGCCTTTTCTTACTTGATTGCTCTTGCTCCTCTTGTAGTCTCAACAGGAATACTTGGTAGTATCTGTTACAAAAAGAATGGGGACATGAAATTATTCCGCGCCATATGCTGTATGAGTGCATTAGGCATTGGATTACAGTATCTCATTGATGTTAAATATAGTCCTGTATCAGAATTCAGTCTGATAAAATTCTGTATTTCATTTTTATTAAGTATCATCTTTCTGATTTTTTATGGAATGATACAGAAAGGACTGAAGTATGCTTTCAGCGTATACCTTTGTATGGGAATTTCTGTTTCTATTTATATTGTCCTGTATTTCTTCGGATATGATCCCAATGGATATGGAACAAATGCCTGGATTAATATACATGGTCTGACTTTACAGCTTACAGATTTCACCAAAGTGTGTGCCCTGTTTTTCTACTCCTCTTTATTTTCCTGCAAATACAAGGAAAATGACACGAAGGTCTTACTTTTATCTTCTATATTCTTTCTGCTGAATCTTGGCGGTTCTCTGCTGATTCACGAACTTGGTTCCTTTTTTATTTTATTTTTCCTGCATCTTGTAATGCTATTTATGTTTCTTCCTCACTCTTTCAAAAAAGTTGTATATATCCTGAGTGTGTTTATTGCCTGCTTTATGTCTGTAGCATTAAGCTTTATTTTATATAAAGCTTTATTACCTTCTTATCAGAATGGAACCATGCCTTCACTAATCAGTAAGATATGGCCGTTTATCAGAAAAATATATGAACGATTTTCCATTACTGCTAACATCAATAATGACCCTTATGGTGCCGGATATCAATTGTTACAGGCAAAAAAATCATTATGGATGGCAGGATTTTTTGGAAACACAGTTAACTTCAATTCTCTTCCGGTAGCTGAAAGTGATATGGCATTTGTTGCTATGGTGTCTCAGCTAGGATGGATTACCGGATTTATGTATCTTTATTTTCTCTGCAGAGTTACCTGTCTGGGCCTGAGATACACAAGAATGCGTATCGTAAAATATCGTGATGAAGCCATTGTTGTTTTCGGAGCAACCATCATGTTATTCCTGCAGGCAATTCTCGTCATACTGGGATCATGCAACATATTACCTTTGACAGGATTGCCTATCCCTTTCTTATCAAGAGGAAGTACATATATGACAATAGTATATTGTTTTGTTGCATTAATATTACGTTCTTCATGTGATAAAAAGGAGGACTATGACGATGAACAATAAACATATTAAAAATAAATTGCGATCCTGCGAAATATTGTGTGCATTACTACCTGTTGGATTTGTGTGTATATTTGGATCAAAATATGTATTACTGCCAGCTATAGATAAAAACTATGCCCTGACAAAAGAACGCATTATGTATGATGAAGTTACCAGCTATGGACAGGAAGGAGAATATCTGGATAGAAATGGCAACAGTATCCTTTCTGACAGTTATGCACCGAGTCCTGAAAACTACAGTTATGCGTACCTTCTGGGATATTATACAGTGAATAATGAGCAAATTAATGCCTATGGATTACGTGGCAATTTAAAAGACTATACCTGGTTTCAATTAGATTCCTTTGATAAAGGTGCAACTGTCAGGTTAACTACAGACAATGCTCTTCAAAACTATTGCTATAATTTATTAAATGGCAATGAAGGAAGTATTACAGTACTGGACAGTCAAACTGGTGAAATTTTGGCTTTAGCTTCTCAAAGCACTATTGACTATGATGTCAATAATTCACAGTCTTTTGTCTCCAGTACCATACCCGATGCACAGTTTCGAAGAGGAACCTATGAAAATGATCCTCCGGGTTCCACGTTTAAAGTCATTACTGCCGCCGCTGCTCTTGAAAAACAGGAAGAAGAAGGGTTAGGTGATGACTTTCTTCAATATAACGATACAGGTTCCTACTTACCAGATGGAGATTCATGGACAATCACAAATTATAATGATGAAATTTATGGAAATTGTGATTTGAATACTGCCATGCAATATTCTATCAACTGCTATTTTGCTCATCTGGGGATTGAAGTCGGTGCAGAAAGATTGAAACAGAAAGCAGAAGAGTTCTATTTTGGAAAAGAGATTCAGATTCCATTTCTTTGTACACTTCACTCTTCTGTAGATATCGAAGAAGGATCCTCCGGCAGTATTTCACAGACTGCTTTCGGTCAGGGAAATACCGAAGTATCCCCTTTACAATTGGCAATGGTTGCACAGGCGATTTCCAATAACGGAGATATGATGCGACCTTATATTGTTAAAAGTGTTGCCAACAGTTACAGAACCTTTTACAAAGGAAAACAGGAAAAACTATCCAGCACGATGGATTCCTCAGTAAATGAGAAATTAAAAAATGCGATGCATGCGGCAGCAGAAGAATATGGTTTGTATGAAAGCTATTACGGAATGGTGTATGCAAAAACAGGTACTGCAGAATGCGCCAATGACAGAATACATTGCTACATGATTGGATGTACAGATTCCTATGCATTCTGCATTTCTTTAAATAACGCTCAGATAAGCACACAGCTATATGGAACCGCTCAGCAACTAGTCAGTTATTTAAATCAATCTGGTTATTAAAAAGCAATTGCTTTTATGTGGCAATTGCTTTTTATTTGAAGTTAGATTGTTTTTGCTGAATACGTTTTTTTAAAAGTCTGTCAAATTGTAACTTAATCAAAGCACCTACAGGTACAGCAAACAGCATTCCCATTAATCCTCCCAGTGCAGATCCAAATATCAATACAATCATGACATACATAGGATGAATATTTACATGCTTGCCTAACAACTTTGGATTGATAATATTTCCATCAATGGTCTGAACAATCCATAACAGCACAAGACTTAATAAAAGTTTCATCCACTCCCCGTTAATCACACAAACAACCGTTACCAGCGTGTAGGCAATAAATGGTCCAACATAAGGAATAAGATTACCAAAACCAGCAAGTACACCTATAGCTAAAGCAAAGTTAACTTTACAGATAGACAGTAACACGCTGATTAATACCATCATAATGACAGCGTCTATCACCTGTCCTCGTATATAGCCCGAAAAAACCTGATCCGCATCTTCCAGAAAACCACTGATTCTGGAACGAATTGTATCTGGAAATAAGACATACATCACCTTCCCCCAATACAAGGCGATATTTGCTCCATCCAGTAAAAACCATATGGCAAATATCACAATCAACAGGCATTGTGATAAGACATTCGGAATATCTTCAAGTGAAGATAAAAATCCCTGTCCAAGATTTGTCCCCCAGGATGTGAGCCAGTTCATTGCATTTTGAACAGCATCTTCTATCTGAATGGAATTGATATTGAGTTTGTTCAGTTCCTTTGTAATTGAAGTGATGAACCCGGTTAAATTATCTATAATCTGTCTTAAGAAAACTGTAGTGCTTTCCATATCCGCAATCTGAACTTGAGATGTAAATGTAGATATCAGTACTGAGAGAAATATAACAATACCAACGCAGAATAAAATAATTGTAATCACTACAGCTGCACTTCTGTAGTTTTTATCTTTTTTATTCCAGGAAGCATTTGCCAGAATCTCCTGAATTTTATCTGTAAGTGGCAATAACAAATAAGCCAGAAAAACCCCCCAGAATACAGGAGTTAGCAGTCCTAATATATATGTAATAAAATTTACCAGTGATCCGAGCAATACAAAGAATCTGTCACTGAGCTTATATAACAGGTACAAGGCTGTCACAGTACCTATAATGTATGTACATATCTTTGTTAATTTAGGGTCAAGTTTATCTTTCCAGTTCATACAATACCTCTTAAACCTTATTATAGTATACAGCATATCTCCAAAAGTTAACTTTACATTTTCGCTTTTTCTTTCTATCATAGACATCAAAAAGGAGATTAGAAAAGATGAAATTAGTTTTCAACGTAAATGACAAACCTTCTTTCCCTCAGTTAGTGGTGTTTGCATTTCAGCAATTGCTGGCAATTATGGCAGCAACCATAGCAGTACCTTTGATTATTGGCAACAATATGTCTACTGCTGCAGCTTTATTTGGAGCAGGTATTGGTACTATAGTGTATTTATTTTTCACACAGAGAAAGAGCCCGGTATTTTTAGGATCTTCCTTTGCCTTTATCGGTTCCATGGCAACTGCTTTTGCAAGTGCTGTAAGCATTCAGGCAGGCTATGCCGGTATTATTCTTGGAGCAATTTTTGCAGGACTGGTATATGTAGTATTTGCTTTCATTGTTAAGACAGTTGGAACAGGCTGGATTAATAAATTAATGCCTCCTATCGTTATAGGTCCAACAGTATCCATTATTGGTTTATCTCTGGCAGGAAATGCCGTGGCAGACTTACAAAAGAGTTCCTTAACACAGCAAAATACACAATTTGCCGTAGTTTGTGGTCTGGTGGCTTTACTTGCCACAATGCTGTGTTCTACTTATGGTAAGAAAAATCTGAAAATGATTCCATTTATTATAGGTATCCTTACAGGATATGCTGTAGCTGCCATTTTCACATGTATAGGTTTACGTACAGGGTATGAAGCTATGCAAATTATTGACTTCTCCCCTATCACAGCTTTAGGAAAAGACGGTATATCCTTATCCACATTTATCTCAGTTCCAGATTTCACATTCCTGACAGCACTAAAAGGAGTACGTGGGCTTGATGCAAGCTATATCGGTACTATCTTTGCTGCCTATGTTCCTGTAGCTTTCGTAGTTTTTGCTGAACATATTGCTGATCACAAGAATATTTCTTCTATTATCGAAAGTGATTTGCTTGAAGATCCGGGCTTACACAGAACTCTTCTTGGTGATGGTGTCGGTTCTATGATTGGTGCTTTCTTCGGTGGATGTCCAAATACTACATATGGTGAAAGTGTTGCATGTGTTGCCATTACTAAAAACGCAAGTACTGCAACCATCCTTGCTACAGCTATCGAATGCATTTTAATTTCTTTCCTGTCACCATTTATCGCCTTCATTTCATCTATTCCATGTTGTGTCATGGGTGGAGTATGTATGGCATTGTATGGATTTATTGCTGTTTCAGGCCTTAAGATGGTCCAAAGAGCTGATCTGGATGTTAACAAAAATTTATATGTTGTTTCCACCATCTTGATTTCCGGAATCGGAGGTTTATCTCTGACTTTTGGAAATATAACCATTACAACCATTGCATGTTCTCTGATTCTGGGAATCATAGTCAATAAACTGCTTTCTTATGATCCGGAATCTCGCACAGATAATGATCTTTAAACCATTGCAAAGAATCCAAAAAATGGTATTATAGGTACGCAAACGATGATAGAGAAGGCTTGATGCATCACATGTATGAAAAAAGAGAATTACGGACAGGTGAAATCGTAATCATATATAGTATCAGGTTAAAGCCTCTTGAGGAAGCTGCTTACCAGCAATATCGGTAATCCAATGAGATGACTATATGTCATGAATTAGGGTGGTACCACGAACAAGCTCTCGTCCCTATTGGTGAGAGCTTTTTATTGTTTAAGGAGGATAACATGGCTGAAGAATTAACAAAGGAAGAAAAACAACGTTTAAAAGAAGAAAGAAGAAAAGCTTTTGAAGCTGCTCATCCTGAACTTGCAGCAAAGAGAAAAGAAGCTGATCAGAAAAAACAGAAAGTACAGCAGAAAAAAGAAGAAGTTGTCAATGCAGTAAATGCAGCATTGCTAAATGACCAGGAAGCTGCGAGAAGAGAAAAGATGAATGCTTTGCGTGAAAAAGGTATTGATCCATTTGGACAGGCATTTGAAAGAGATCACAACTCTGCAACTATCAAAGAAGTATATGGTGATAAAACTCAGGAAGAGCTGAATAAACTGAATGCAGAAGTATCTATTGCAGGTCGTATCATGTCAAAAAGAAGAATGGGTAAATTAGGATTTATTCATTTACTAGACAGAGAAGGCAGAATTCAGGTAGTCATCAATCAGCGTATTGTCGGCGATGATATTTATGAGCTCTTTAAATCCAGTGACCTTGGGGATATCCTTGGAATCAAAGGAAGAGTAATAAAAACTCAAACAGGAGAATTATCTGTTGAATGCTATACATACACTCACCTTGCCAAAGCTTTAAAACCGTTACCTGAAAAATTCCATGGTCTGACAGACAAAGAAGAAAGATACAGAAGAAGATATGTGGATTTAATCATGAATGATTCTTCCAGAGAAATTGCTATCTTGCGACCAAGAATTATCTCTGCTATCAGAAGATGGATGGATAGTCATGGATATATTGAAGTAGAAACACCTATTTTACAACCTATTTTAGGTGGAGCAAGTGCAAGACCGTTTATTACACATCATAATGCTTTAGACAAGGATTTCTATTTAAGAATAGCTACAGAATTACCTTTAAAAAGATTAATTGTTGGCGGTCTTGAAAAAGTATATGAAATCGGAAGAATCTTCAGAAATGAAGGTATGGATTTAAAGCATAATCCAGAATTCACAACAATGGAAGCTTATTGTGCCTATACTGATCTTGAAGGAATGATGAAAATGAACGAAGAACTGTTTGAAGCAGTTGCTTTGGAAGTTTTCGGAAGAACCGAATTTGAATTCATGGGCCAAACAATTTCTTTAAAGGCTCCTTTCAAGAGATGGAATATGGTAGATGCTGTTAAGGAAGTTACAGGTGTAGATTTCTGGCAGCCTATGAGCGTGGAAGAGGCTCTTAAGATAGCAGAAGAACATCATGTTGAAGTATTGCCACACCAGAGAACAGTTGGAAACATTATTTCCTTATTCTTTGATGAATTTTGTGAAGATAAGATTACTCAGCCAACATTTGTATATGGTCATCCAATTGAGATTTCCCCTCTTGCCAAAAAGAATCCTGAAGATCCAAGATTTACACAGCGTTTTGAACTTGAAATCTGTGGCATAGAGATGGATAATGCCTTTACAGAATTAAATGATCCTATTGATCAGAAAGAGCGTTTTGAAAAGCAGTTAGAACTCAAAAAACTTGGCGATGATGAAGCAAGTGAAATGGATGATGACTACGTTGAAGCTCTTGAATACGGTATGCCTCCAACAGGTGGTATCGGTATGGGAATCGACCGTCTTGTTATGTTAATGTGTGGTGTAGATTCTATCCGCGATGTACTGCTCTTCCCAACTATGAAACCTAGAGATGGAGAATAAGATTTAGAAACTAAGGCATTCGAAAGGATGTCTTTTTTCATTTGTAAAATAAAAAGGAGAATATATATTTCTCCCTTGTTCAAATGCATTTTAATACTGTTTTAAGCAAGATTTCTAATAAAACAATCAGATAATCACAACTTTATAAATTCTCGCGTTTAAGCAACTCTAAAGCCTCAAGAAGATCACAGCACACAGCATGAGATTTCTCGTACATTTCCTGATCTGGCTGTTGAGTATCTGGTATCATAATTGGTTTGCCCCCGGCTGCATATGCTGCACGAATTCCATTATAGGCATCTTCAAATATATAACACTCAGATGCGTCTAAATGTAATTGTTTAGCTGCCAGTAAAAAAACGTCAGGAGACGGCTTACCGTGTGCACATTCCCTGCCAGAACAATAAACATCCACATATTGTTCAGTGTTCGTTTTAGATAAGTTCTTTTCTATCTGCTCCCTTCTGGAACTTGAAGCAACGGCAACCTTAAAGTCATTATCTTTTAACCATATCAAGATCTCATGTATGCCTGTTTTTTCAGGAACATTAAGTTCTAAATCTCGATGTACTCTTTCTGAACAATCCATAGCAATAGGATTACCATTTGGTACTCCATAATATTTTTCTATAATAGAATCCATTAATTTTCCAGTAGTACCACAAATCTCTCTGCTGAATGCAGGATCCAATACAATTCCCATTTCTGTTGCAATTAATTTCCAGTTTTTTTGCCAGATAGCCTCAGTATCAAACATGAGACCATCCATGTCAAATATAGCTCCCTTCATATGATTACTCCTTTTCATCAACAGGTACAGGTGAATCAGAAGATAGTTTGCCCTGAAGAAAATGTTTTCTACATAAAGCAATATATTCATCATTTGCACCTAACATAATTTGCTCACCATTTCTTACAATACCATGTTCATTATATCTGGCATTGCATGTAGCTTTTTTCCCGCACCAGCAAACAGTTTTTATTTCCTTAATTTCATCAGCGATAGCCAATAATCTTTCACTTCCTTCAAATAAATTAAGTTGGAAGTCTGATCTTAAACCATAACACATGACAGGAACATTTAAATCATCTACAATGTGTGCGAGAAAATCCACCTGTTCCCTGTTAGCAAACTGGATTTCATCTACAATAACTGCATCAAATTTTTGAATACTTTCATCTTTCATGGCGCACACATCACTCAATAAAAGACATTCTCTCTGAAGACCAATTCTTGATTTAATAGTATTTTTTCCATCTCTGGTATCTATATTAGTTTTAGCTAAAAGAACTAATTGTCCTCTTTCTCTATAATTATATTCAACCATTAATGCATTAGCAGATTTAGAACTACCCATTGCACCATAATAAAAATAAAGCTTTGCCATATTGTATGTTTCTCCTTTAACCGCTGATTAGATTGTACTACATAATAGGAAAGGTAGACATAAAAAAAGTGCCCATGGCCGGACTCGAACCGGCACGGTATCGCTACCGGGGGATTTTGAGTCCCCTACGTCTACCAATTCCATCACATGGGCAAGTGCTAAATTATTTTACATTAGAGGTGACCAAAATGCAATTAAAAAAAGGGAGATAACTCCCTAAAATATAATTACTTTCCTTGAGCATTAGTCATGGAACGCATAACCTGGCGAATCTGTGCCTCACTAGGTTTTCTTCCCATCTGCATATACATTGCTCGAATCATTTTTTCGTTTACTGGAGGATTTTCACGTAATTCTTTTTCAAAATGTTTTTTTGTTAAGAAAAAAGAAACAGCAGCACCAACTAGTCCACCACCAATAAACCATAATAATGAAGACCAAAATAATGACATTTTAACACCACCTATCTACATAATTTCACAAAAGATATTTTACTTGTTTTTTTTGTATATTTCAACCTCTTATACAAGGTAGAAATACTAACAATAATTGGCAAAATAAAAACTGAAGGAGTGATATGTTCCCTCTTAGTTAGAGGTGGGTATCCATGGTCATTCGTAAGGATCCTCAATCGTATCGAGTATTCACACAGAAGTCTCCAGTCAGGATTCCCTGATATCAAAATGTAGGAAAAATATGTGTTCCTTCAGCAATTAAATTATACCGAAATTCAATATAAAGAATAGTCTTGACAACAAAAAAACATATCTTTTTTGATAAGCATTTTACTGATGAAAGTAAAAAAAGTGAATGTCGTAAGACATTCACTGATATAACCTGGCAGCGAGATCGATTCACCCGAGAGGGCTATTTTCA
>CAKVIS010000005.1 GCA_934754415.1 uncultured Bulleidia sp. | reverse complement strand
CGGAAACGGCATAGGAATCGAATCCGTCCGCCACATTACCGATAAAAACGGCGGTGCCTGTGACTTTACCTATGAAGATGGTATTTTCTCTGCCAGAATAATGCTTAGGATATAATCAGTTACTGAGTATACCCGATGCATCCACAACTGCCGCCTCGCTATGCAATACACTTACCAGCTGGATATTTCCGGCTCTGTTTTTTTTCTTTTTTTATTTCTTCCCGCAAACAAAAAGGATGCCCTTATGAGCATCCAAAATGTTACTTAATCAAGCCACTCTGTTTCAGCAGCAATTCAATATCTGTACCTTTTGCTTTCTTTAAAATTCCCTGTAATACTTTCTGTTCCAGAGGATTCAGCTGTGTATCAATCGTCTTCTTATCAATTGCATAATAAGTTGCACGTAGAAGTTCTCTGACATCATACTGAGAACCCCAGACTTCAGGAACAGCTCTGTCTACATTCATTAAGGTATATACAGATTCCATACCCGTTCTGATGGAGTATTCTGTTGTAAAGATAGTATCTCTTGGTGTTTCAGCAAACTGACCAATAAATGCAAAGTTTACTGCACCATCCGGTACTACATGAGGTCTGTCACTATTCTTTCTAGGCTGGAAGAATGCATTAATATATGGCATATAACATGTAGTAGTATTGCAAGCTTCAGAAGCAAGTTCCTCAATTCTGTCTTCAGGAATACCAATGTGATATAACCATTCTTCACAGACTTCCTTACCTGTACATTCTCTCATTGCCTTTGGCATGAAATTACCAGGTCTGTTTGTATTTAAAGCATACAGCCATACAAGAACTGACTTCTTATCCTGTGACTTGAACTGAGGCTGTCTGTTAATTGTCCAGCTCAGATACCAGTTTTCAGTAGAATCCTTAACAGTAACAATACCACCTGTTGTAACTCTTCCGCGACGAGGATCTCTCTTGCATACATGCATAATATGCTGAATGATTTCTTCGTTGCTTGTTTCAACAGTAGCACTCATCCAGTTAGTAGCTTCTGTATCAGAGCAGAATGCCTCAGGGTTACCAAATTCACCATGGCTTGCCTGTCCTGCAATTCTTCTCCACATATCCCAGGATTCACCCTTACCATCCTCAATACCGGATAAGTCTGGAGCTGTGTTCTGATCACCATAGCAACTTGTGTCTGTGCAGCATCCGTTAGTGATGAATACAAGATCATCTTCTGTTAATGGAATACTTTCTTCCACACCATCCTTAAGCACGACAATTTCTTTAGCAACTTTTCTGCCGTTACCATCTGTATCGATAAGTACATTCTGTACATCCATACCAAATTCAATTGTAACTCCATGATTTTCCAGATATTTCACAAGAGGAAGAATCATACTTTCGTACTGGTTGTACTTTGTAAAACGAAGTGCACTGAAATCTGGAAGACCATCAATATGATGCACATATCTGCACAGATAACGCTTCATTTCAAGAGCACTGCTCCACTTCTGGAAAGCAAACATTGTCTGCCAGTATAACCAGAAATTCGTACTCCAGAAAGAATCAGGAAGTACATCGGAAATCTTCTTACCTTCCAGTTCATCTTCACTTGTTAAAAACAGCTTTGTAAGAGCCATGGCTGATTTCTTATCAAGATTGAATTTACCATCTGTATGAGCATTTTCGCCTCTGTTCTGACTTGCTCTGCATAAAGAATAGTTAGGATCTTCTTTATTCAGCCAATAATATTCATCCAATACAGAAACACCTTCTGTTTCAATACTTGGGACATCTTTGAACATATCCCACATAACTTCGAAATGGTTATCCATTTCTCTTCCACCACGCATGTAGAACCCTTTTGTAATATCTTTTCTGCCATCGCAGCTTCCACCAGCAAGGTCTATTTTTTCTAATAAATGAATCTGGTTTCCAGGAACCTGTGCATCTCTTACAAGATAGAAAGCAGCAGATAAACCTGCAAGACCTGTACCAATGATGTAAGCATTCTTCTTATCAGCATCCTTTGGCTTTAAAGGACGGGCAAATGCTTCATAATTACCTGAACCATAATACATAAACTTTTTTCTCCTTTGTATTTACGTCTAAAGTATAGTACCGGCAAAACAATTTTCAATTTACACACTTGGCAATTTGTATACAGAAATATACAAACAAAAAAATATGTCAAAAGCAAAAAAATAAACAGAATTATACATCCTGTTTATATGTGTAATAGGTGATTTTCATGATGCCATATACAACTTCTTTTTTATACTGAAGATGAGTATATTCGCTTTTATAGGTTTCTTCTTTTAAAGATTCAATCACAACTTTTCCATCTGGGTTTAAAAGATTATTTTTATCTATGATATCCAGTATTTCAAAGTTATGCTGTTTTGCATAAGGCGGATCAAGATAAATCAGATCAAATCTTTCCTTCTTTTCTATAAGCAAAGAAAGAGCCTGTGTATCTTTCATGCAAAGCACACTACAGCAATCACGACATTGAAGAGCATCTATATTCTTTTTAATAACTCCGCATGCCTGATGGTTATTATCCACCAGCACTGCATGATCAAATCCTCTGGATATAGCTTCCAGCCCTATAGCGCCGCTTCCTGCATATAAATCCAGCACATTACCACCATCAAACATAGAGCCCAAAGAGGAAAACACAGCTTCCTTAACTTTGTCTAAAGTAGGTCTTGTTTTATTTCCTGGCAGAGTTTCCAGCCTTCTGGAAGAATACATTCCTGCTATGATTCTCATTGAATCTCCTTTCTTTTATAAGCACCTATAATTGCCTGACAAATACCGATGGATGCCATAAAGGACATGGCACTGGAGCCACCTGCAGATACTAATGGTAAAGGGACACCAGTCAAAGGAATAAGACCTGTAACCCCACCTACATTTAAGAAGATATGCAGGAAGAAATACATGGCTGTTCCTACAAGAATAATTCGTGCAGATTCAGATTTGATACGTCGTGCATAATAAAACAATCTGTAGATAATAAACCCATACAATGCAAGCAAGAACAGAAAGCCTATAAACCCGCATTCTTCAATAATAATAGCAAGGATAAAGTCATTGTTAGCTTCAGGGAAATTCATGTATTTTCTTGTAGAATTCCCTATACCTTTCCCTTTTAACCCACCTTCGCTCATGGCAATCAGACCTGCAATAACCTGATACCCTGTACCGTACACGTCTTTAAAAGGATCAATAGCTGCATAGAATCGATTTTTCTGATACGTTTTTAATGGAAGTCTGGAAATAATCTTTTCCCCATAAGGATTCAAAATAAGACAGCTGATTGCTACGACAGAATAAAAACAGATACGTAACCCCGTCTGGAACTTTTTCAGTTTGGGATTCTTTGGAATTAAGATAACGATACAGAATAAAAGGAACTGAATTGCCATCGTTCCAAAGTCTTTCTGTAAAACAACTGTAATACCTAATAGTATCCCGCATAGTACAAGAGGCTTTTTCAGGATATCCATACAAGTTTCTTCTTCCTTATATTTTCTGTCCCCAAGATGCAGCGCAACAAGTAAAATAACAATAATCTTGGCAAACTCCGCAGGTTGCACAGTGATTTCAAATCCTGGCAGAGGAATACGCAACCATGCCTTTGCACCCTTTACTGCAGGGAAAGCAAGACAGACAATCATCATTACCATTGTCCATATAACCACATAGGAAAATCCGTTTCCCTTCAACTGTTTCAGTGAAAAGAAATTGGATAGTTTGGCCATAAAAACATATCCGATACATACAAAGATAAACTGTTTTGCAATAGAAAGTGCCAATGCCATAGAATTACCAACAGCAGTTCCCATAGATGCAGACCCGATCATAATAATGCCATATAAGCACAAAGCTACAATTGCCAGATGCAATGCAAGATCACTTTCAGCATTTAGTTTTATATAACTGCTCAATCGGTTAGAGCTCTTTTTTTTCTGTTCCATGCAATACATTTTATCATACAGACACTATTAGAACAGGATTAAGAAAAAATATTTTTGGTTAAGCGTTTTCATTTTCCTGTACCCTATTTACTTTTTCCTTTTATTTATCTAGAATTTATCCGAGGTAGTTGTATGTTAATAAATAATGATACGATCATAAAAGACGACAATCCTTTGATTCGTCAAAAATCTTTACCTGTTTCTTTACCTTTAAGTGAAGAAGACAGTACTATTTTGAAAGAAATGTTGAAGTACGTAGAAGACTCAACAGATGAAGAAATTGCAGAAAGAGAAAATTTAAGACCAGCTGTGGGTATAAGTGCTATTCAGATAGGTATTCCCAAGCAGCTTACGGCTGTTGTAGTACCTACTGTAGATAAAGACGGGAATGAGAAAACAATCAAATATATGCTTGCAAATCCTAGAATCGTTTCTCATTCCACCCAGAAAGCCTATTTACAAAGCGGTGAAGGTTGTCTTTCCGTTGTGGAAGATCATCCAGGTTTTGTAGTGCGCAGTGCCAGAGTCACTATTGAAGGATTTGATCTGATTACCAATCAGAATATAAAAATTAGGGCAAGAGGATATCTTGCAATTGTTTTACAGCATGAATTAGATCACTTCAGCGGAACTCTTTTTTATGATAAAATAAACGCAAAGGAACCCTTCAAAGAAATTGAAGGTGCTTTAGTAATTTAATTTCATATACACAATAGTAAAGGAAAACGAATAATATGAAAGAAACAAAAAATAATTCTAAAAGAAACTCTCATCCAGTACAGTTTTCAGATGTCAGTGAAGAAGTCAATCGCTCTATTCGTTATGGTACGGACACACTTGTCTATGCTTTAGGCGGCCTTGGCGAAGTAGGTAAGAATATGTACTGCTTTGAGCACAATGACGAAATTGTTATTGTGGACTGTGGTGTTTTATTTCCTGAAGATGATCTTTTGGGAGTTGACTATGTCATTCCGGATTATACTTACCTGCAGAAAAACAGAGATAAGATCAAGGCTTTAATTATCACTCACGGTCATGAAGATCATATCGGCGGTATCCCATTCTTCCTGCAGTCAGTCAGATTAAGAGAAATCTGGGCCCCTGCTTTTGCCAAAGCATTAATTGAAAAGAAGCTCGATGAGCATCATATGCTCAGAAATGTGCAGATTCATCTGATTGAAGCTGATACAAGAGTAGATACAAAATATTTCCATATTGGTTTTTTCAATGTTGTCCACTCTATCCCAGACAGTTATGGTGTATTAATCAATACCCCTAACGGAAGAATTGTAGAAACTGGAGACTTTAAGTTCGATCTCACTCCAATCGGTGAAAACTCCGATTATCAGAAAATGGCCTATATTGGTCAGGTTGGTGTCACTTTATTAATGAGTGATTCTACCAACTCAGGTGTTCCAGGATTTTCTATCTCTGAAAAGAGTGTTGCCAAGGCAATTAACGAACAGATGCGCAAAACACCTGGAAGATTATTAGTATCCACTTTTGCATCCAATGTCTTAAGATTAAATCAGATTCTTGAAGCTGCTGTAAATTGCGGAAGAAAAGTAGCCGTCTTTGGACGTTCTATGGAAAATGTATGCGAAATTGGCAAACGTCTTGGTACTATCAAGATTCCTGCAAGTTCTTTTATCACAGGTAACGAATTGAATACTCTGCCGGCAAATAAGATCTGTATTGTATGTACCGGATCTCAGGGTGAACCAATGGCAGCCTTAAGCAGAATTGCCAATGGCACACACAGATTTATTAAAATTCTGCCTGGTGATACAGTACTGTTCTCTTCCAATCCTATTCCGGGTAATGGTACATCCGTATCTGCTGTAGTCAACCAGCTGACAAGAGTTGGAGCAAACGTAGTCACTAACTCCCCTCTTACTTCTTTCCACACAACTGGACATGCGCCTGTGGAAGAACAGAAACTGATGTTAAATCTTATCAAGCCTAAATACTTTATGCCTGTACATGGCGAATACAAGATGCTTGTACAGCATAGTGCCACAGCAAGAGAAACCGGTGTTCCAAAGGAAAACTGTCTGGTTTGTTCCAACGGTGATATTGTTGTATTAAGAAATGAAGAAGCTTTCATTGCCAATGAAAGAGTGCAGACAGATGCAATTTATGTAGATGGGAATGACTATTCCGGACTAAGTACATCTGTTATAAAAGACAGAAGAATTCTTGCTGAAAACGGACTGGTAGCTGTCATCGTAGCAATCGATTCCCGCTATAACAAGATTCTGTGCAAACCAAGTATTGTTTCAAGAGGATTTGTATATATCAAAGACTCTCAGACACTTCTTAAGGAAGCAGAACTGATTGTCTATGATGCCTTAAGTAAAAAGATGCAGCAACGTACTACTTTTGGTGAATTAAAGAATACCATCAAGAATTCTCTTGAGCCATACCTGTTCAAAAAGACTCACAGAAATCCAATTGTCATTCCAGTCATCTTAAATCAGAAAGCTGCTATTGCAGAACTTAAAGCAAAATCTGCCGCAAACAAGGATACCTATTCCAAACGCAGCGGAAAACGTACACCTAAAACGAATGGATAAATGTATATGAAAAGGCGTTCACTGAACGCCTTTTATATTGCCATAAAAATGATACCTAAAGCTTCATCTTTCTGCAGATGTACTCTGGAGCCATAGGCATGCACTTCAGGATGATCTTTCACAATATCGTGGATATCCTCCAGCACATCATAACCAGACACAGAGGTTTTGTAATGCATTAAGATTGCTGTTTTAGGTTTCAGCTGATCAATCATCTGAAAAGCAACCTTACTGGATATTGTATAAAACCCTCCAACAGGAATCATCAATACATCAGGTCTGGATACCTGTAAGATTTCCATTTGTGTTAAAGGTCTTCCAATATCACCCATATGCACAATCTTAAAGCCATGAAATGTCACAATATGTATCGTATTTCTGCCTCTGAGCTTACCATCTTGATCATCGTGAGGAACATCCAGTTTTTTGATCTTACATTGTATTGTTTCAGGAAGACATCTGATTTCTTCTATTCCCGCATGATCATCATGAGCATGTGAACACAGAATTTCATTTGCCATAAGATCAACAGGTAATGTCAAACCAGGCACACTACCAGCTTTATATGGATCAAACACAATAGATTCTTTATCTTTTTCCACCTTAAAACAGGAATGACCATAATACGTTATATCCAAATATAAACTGTTTCTGTTTATACAATCCATATGATCAATATCATAAATCATTTCTGTATTGTACTCCGTGAGATTTTCTATAAAATCTGCCACACTCTGATGATCAGAAATTGGATAAGACAGACAATCCTGCCATGAGGAAAACTGAAGAAACGTATTGTCTGGAAAAATAAGTTGTTTGTCAATTGTCAGGCGATACTTGCCAAGCATACATGCATTGGTGTATTCCAGGTTTTCCAAAAATTCTTCAAACTCCATATCATTCTCTCCTTAAAGCATCAATAGGATCAAGATTTGCAGCCTTATAGGAAGGTAATAATCCAAAGACAATACCAATAACCATGGAAAATACCACTGCCACAATACTTGCTTCTACGGAAATAGCAACAGGTATCTGATTCAATGAAGAAATTACAAATGCCAGAAGAATACCACTGATGACTCCAAGCAAACCACCCAGAGAAGTCAATACAACCGCTTCTGTTAAAAACTGCATGAGAATTGCTTTCTTTTTAGCACCAATAGCCTTCTTTAATCCGATTTCACTTGTACGTTCTGTGACAGATACCAGCATAATATTCATTACACCGATTCCACCTACCAATAAAGAAATACCTGCAATCCATATTAACATGGTATTGGTACTATTAGACAACTGCTGAATCTTTTTTGCCTGTTCCAGAAGATTCTGCGCTTTGTAGCTGATTGTGGAATCTGTCGGAGAATTCTGTGCATTTAAGATGTCCGCACCCTCTTTACCAACTGTAGTCATGGCATTCATAGAGTCAACTTTTAACAGAACATTTTCTGGCTCGTCATACTGATACACGACTTCCCATGTTGCATCATTAATATATACCTGTCCTCCCTGATTCTGAGAATATGTATAGTAATCATCAATGGATTCAATCACCGGTTCAAACTGCTGAGCATCGACCACTACACCAATGACTTCATATGGGACACTGTTAATTTCAATGGTTTTACCCAGACAGCTTTCATTAGGAAATAAAGAGGAAACACTTGTTGCATCAAGCAAAGCCACTCTTCTATGATTTTCTATATCTTGCTGTGTAATACCCCTGCCGATTTTTACAAGTTTGCTGCTTGTAGTAAGATAGGAATCATCAATTCCATAAACAATACCACCGTTTAAAGCATGTTCATTATGATTCACACCTTCATATACAGTTCTTGAATGGTACCTGGAGACATTTTCTACATGGTTTATTTCTCTTAAAGCATCCATTGTAGTTTCTTCTACAGGATACACACCTGCAGGTATGCCCATATTCATATCGTAATCATAATCTGATTGAGATAAAGCAATGGACATACTGTTATTACCGGATCCTATGAGGTTCTTCTTTATCTGTTCATTGGTACCTTTGATAGTTGAAACGATTGCAATAATAGCACCGATACCGATAATAATACCAAGCATGGTCAGAAAGGAACGCAGTTTATGAGAAAAAATACCCTGAAAAGATAAACGTATATTTTCCAGCATTACCACATACCTCCTTCCTCTGAGATGTTTGTTTTAGTGCCTTCTCTGACTTTTTTACCATACGGGAAAGCTATGTAGTCCTCAGAAGATAACCCTTCTTTCACTTCCATCACATATCCTGAATCAATCTGACCGATTGTAACATACTGTTTTTGAAGTTTTCCGTTATTATCCTTGTATACATAATATTTATCATTCACATCTTTACGTATATACGCCACCGGCATCCATAATGCATCTGACGCAGTATTTTCCTGATCAAAAGTAATATCAAGCCCATCATATGCAGTCAGATCTGTATCTTCTTCAATAAAAGCATAAAAGCCATAATAGGAACAGTTAGAATTGCCTCCGTAGTAATACATATTGGAAGTATCAGGATAAGCATCTATAGACTGAATAGTTGCTGTATAAGAAGAACCTGTCATCCAGCTTCTTACAGTCACTGTGTCACCCGGTTTCACCGTACCAAGCATAAATTCTGAAACAACACTTTTGATATATGTTCCTTTCTGTGCAGAGACTGTGATAAATGGCTTTCCATTTAAAGAAGGCTGTTCCAGATCTCCAAGACTAACAACAACGCCATCTTTTTTTGCATAGACAATACCATCACTGAGTTGGTCATTTAATTCAGAAATCTCCAGCTGTTTACGTTTAATATCAATATTTAAAGTACGCATGGAAGCTTCTGTCTGTTTAATAGCTTTTAACAGTTCCGCTGCAGTATATCCAGAAGTACTCTCAGATCCGCCATTACCAGTATATGGAGTATCCACTACAGCATTTGCAACAGATATATCCGCATTATGTGATTGAGTGACATTGACTTCCGGTAAAGTAAAATACTGTTTACCTTCATAAGAAACCTGATCAGCACGTACTATCCAGCTATTTAAGATATCTTTATCTGCTTTATTCTCCTCATGATGTTCAAAAGAAAGATATACTTTTTCTTTTTTCTTCTCTTTTAATTCATCAAATAAAGTCGTACAGATTTTTCCGTTACTTGTAATAATAAAACGTATCGGATGTTCTCTATCTGTCCCTTCTTCTGTTTCAGCAGAAGCAGAAGGAGTTGGTTCCGGCTCACTGGTTGGAACTGCAGTAGTTTCAGGTGTTGAGGATGGTTCAGGTGTTTGTCCCACGGATGCCTTTGTATACTTATCTTCCAGTTTATCAATCACCGTATAGGCATCTTCCACTTTTTCCTTTACAGGCTCTTTGGAAGGTTCAGGAGTTGGTTCTGGGGTTGGTTCAGGTTCAGGTAAAGGAACATAGTCTGGAACAGGAGTAGTGGTACGTAATTTCTGTAATTTAGATTCATTGGACTTCTGTTCATTCTGTAATTTTTCAAGTTCAATATTTTTCATGGCTAAAGTCAGCTGCACACTGTCTGTATCAAATCTGATAAGAGGATCTCCTGCCTGCACATGTTGATTCAAAGTCACATACAGTTCCTGAATTTTCTGAGTGGAATCTACATATACATTCTGACTTTGTGCTTCATAAACATTACCGGAATAACTGTTAGAATTACCCCAGTACATCTGCTGTAAAGTATTTACCGCATAGACATCTACAACATTCTTTGAGTTTCTATAGGCAAAAGTACCTCCAACTGCAGTAAGTATGACGGCAATGGTGACAGGAATCAGAATCTTCTTTTTCATAGAATCTCTCCTTTCGAAATCTCACCATCAATGATGTGGAAAATCTTATGCGCATGATCCGCCACATTTCTGTCATGGGTAATCATAACAATAGTGACACCTTCCTCATGAAGCTTCTGAAACAGTTCCATAACCTGCTTACCACTTGCCTGATCTAAGGCTCCTGTAGGTTCATCTGCAAGAACGATACGAGGATGATTTATCAAAGCTCTGGCAATAGCTACTCTTTGTTTCTGTCCACCAGAAAGCTGTGTAGGAAAAAATGGCGCCTTTTCTTTAAGACCGACTTTATCCAATACTTCCAGAGCTCTTTGTTCACGCTCTTTCTTATCTACCTTTGCATATACCAAAGGTAATGCCACATTTTCCAATACAGATTGTTTAGGCAATAACTGGAACTGCTGGAAAACAAATCCAATTTTATGCAGGCGAACATCGGATAACTCATCTTCAGACAAAGAACGTACATTCATACCATCCAGTAAATACTGTCCTTCATCCTGATGATCCAGGCAGCCAAGAATATTCATTAAAGTGGTCTTACCGGAACCACTTGGTCCCATGATAGCAATATATTCTCCCTCCTGTACTTCCAGATCAATGTTTTTTAATACCGGAACTACAACCTGAGATTCATGGTAGCTTTTATATATACCTTTTAAAGAAACTAACATAGCTGTTCCCTCTTACTCCATATCCATAATAGAAGTTGTTGCCATACCTTCTTTAAAAGAATCCTCCGGCCATGCAATATAATCTTCTTTAGTAATACCTGAAGTGATTTCCGTCTGGTAAGTTTCTTCATTCACTTCACCTGTCTCTACAGTAATCTTCTTTAGCTTGTTTTTTACAGAAGCCCATACATATGCATTACCATTGTCGTCATAACAAATATAGGAACTGTCCAGCCACACTCCCTGTGTATGTACTACCTGTCCAAAATCAGGTTCAATATACACATGCTGTCCTAGCATTAATCCATCACTGCTTTCAAGAGAAATAAAGAATGGATATTTGGAACTGGATTCCTGTGAACCACCATAATAATTCATAGTATTGGAATCGGAATCAGGACTTGTTTCAATAGAAGAAACAGTTCCTTTCCATATTTTTGTCTCATCTACTCTCGAACGAATCAGAACCTGTTGCCCTTGTGTAATAATACCAATAGACTGTTCATCCAGTTTACCTTTGACTCTGTAGGCACCGGTCTGTTCAATGGACATAAAAGCAGCCTGATTACCATAGGCATCCGTTCCGCTTTCGTTGATAGTTTTCACAACACCAGCAATTGTTGCAGTCACAGTACTGTGATTAATCTGATCCTGATATTGCTCAATAGTATTCTGCGTCTTTTGAATATTGATCTGGTTTTCCTTGATTTGTAATTGCTTATCCTGAATTTCCAGAAGAATGTCAGAAGAACCAGTCTGATTTAATTCTGCCTGTAAATCAGCAATCTGAGAATTTAACTGATTAATGGTTTCTGTATATCCTTCAATATCCAATTGAGAGGTGGCAAGAGAATTCTGCGTATCTGTTACATCATAAGCAAACAGCTTATCTCCAGCACTGACAGACTGCCCTGCACTCACATAGATTTCTTTGATTTTTTTTGAAGAATCTGCCTGTATATCCACGCTTTGCTGAGCTTCTACTACACCGGAATATCTGTTGGTGCCACTGTAAGAACCCATCAGAGCTTTTATCTGTGTAACATACACTGCATTGGATGAAGATCCGCCTTTATGTAACAAAGCATATCCACCTGTTCCTAAAACTGCAACTGCTAAAACAGCAATGCCTGTTATGATCCATTTTTTCTTATTCATAAATCATTCCTCTTTTATTCTTGTATATAGAATACCATAAAACATATACAGAAATTCTTAAGGCTGCAGAAATACAAATGACTTTTTAACATTGGTAAATTCTCAAGAATCAAAAAAAGATCCGCGTAAGCGAATCTTCAATATCTTTGAAATTTTACTTAACTTCAACGATTTTCATCATGTTTGCAGTACCTTCACCTGTTGGGTAACCTGCAGAAATGATAATCAGCTGACCTGGCTTAACACCATAGTCCTTAGCAAACAGAGAAGCTAACTGGTCATCGTTTGTTAACTGATTCTGTACATCAGAGAACAATGGAGTAACACCCCAGTAACTTAATAGTTTACGCTGTGTATCTTTAGTGAATGTAACAGCTAATACAGGAACCTTAGGTCTGAACTTGGAGATACGTCTTGCAGTTGTTCCACCCTGTGTGAAGACAACAATAGCACCGATATTGTCCAGTGTTAATGTAGCATCAGAAATAGCAATGGACACTGCATCCTGAACTGTCTTCTTAGAACTTGTCTTCAACCATTCCAGTCTGTTTCTGTAATCAATAATCTGTTCTGCTTCTTCAGCAATTTCACTCATTGTTTCACAAGCTTCAATTGGATAATCACCTGCTGCAGATTCAGCGGATAACATAACACCATCGGAACCATCTAATACTGCGTTGCATACGTCAGATGCTTCGGCACGTGTACATCTTGGGTTATGCGTCATGGAATCCAGCATATGTGTAGCGGTAATAACTGGTTTACCATAGATGTTAGCTTCGCGGATAATGTGTTTCTGATAAACAGGAACTAACATTGTAGGAATTTCTACACCTAAATCACCACGGGCAACCATGACACCATCAGCTACTTCCAGGATATCGTCGACATTGTCATAACCTTCCTGGTTTTCAATCTTTGCGATAATGTTGATATTTGGCTTACCCATTTCAATACAGATTTTACGGATAGCAGAAATATCGCTTGCTCTACGTGTGAAGGATGCAAAGATGAAGTCAACGTCATTTTCACATCCAAAACGGATATCACTGGAATCTTTTTCAGATAAGAATGGCATGGAAAGTTTAACACCTGGTACATTACATCCTTTATGAGAACTGATAGGACCAGCTACTTCTACTCTGCACTTCAATTCTTTTCTGTTGTTATCAAGAACTGTAAGTTTCATCTTACCGTCATTAATTAAAATATAATCATCAGCTGTTAAATCATCAAATAATTCAGGACACTGAATCCAGAAACGTTCATGTGTTCCTTCACATTCTTCTTTTGTTAATGTGACAATTTCACCAATTTCATAGTTTTCAGTATCATTCTTGAAATTACCCAGACGGATTTCAGGACCCTTTGTATCTAAAGCAACAGCTAAGTTAATACCTGTAGATTCAGAAACATGTCTTACTGCCTGAATTCTTGCAAGATGTTCTTCATGGGAACCATGAGAGAAGTTCATACGTGCAATGTTCATACCTGCATGAGCAAGCTTTGCAATCATTTCTTCGCTTTCAGAAGCAGGTCCGATAGTACATACAACCCTGGTTTTTTTAAAAATGTGTTTGTCTCTGTTCATATTCTTTTCCTCTTTCCTTGTTTATACCAATCGATCAAATAGACGATATAAAGCTTTACGTGATTTTCTAGGTCTGTTTAAAGCATCCTCAATCGGAACGGAAGTAATCTCATTGTCAATAATACCGACACAATGACCACCAATACCTTCCATTAACAGATCAACCGCTTTTTCACCCATACGGCTGGCAAGCATTCTGTCTGTTGGTGTAGGTCCTCCGCCACGCTGTATATGACCCAGTACAGTAGCACGACCACTGTAATCTGTTAAAGCAGAAACTTTTTTTGCCAAAGCATCTACATCACAGATTTTTTCTGAAATAATGACAATGGCATGGTTCTTTTTAACTGCCTCCCCGAGATATCTCAGGTTTTCAATAACTTCCAGCTCATCATATCCTGTTTCAGGTGTGATAACCATTTCAGCACCGCAGGAAATAGCAGTGTATAACGCAAGATCACCACAGTGATTACCCATAACTTCGACAATAGAACATCGATGGTGTGAACTGGATGTATCACGCAGTTTATCGACATTTTCCACACAGGTATGTAAAGCAGTATCGAACCCAATTGTAAAATCTGTACCCGGAATATCATTATCAATAGTACCAGGTAAGCCAATACAATTGATTCCTCTTCTGGTTAAGGCAAGACCACCTCTGTAAGAGCCGTCCCCACCAATAACCACCAGTGCTTCAATACCTTCACGTTTTAAGTTTTTGACACAGGTTTCCTGAATTGCGTCCTCCCTGAATTCAGGAAGACGTGCAGACCCAAGAACTGTACCTCCGCGATCCAAAATGTCAGACACACTAGCACGTGTCATCGTTTCAAATGTTCCTTCCAAAAGTCCGCGATACCCATTATGCACACCTACAACTTCCACTCCGTTATTCAGAGCAATTCTGGTAACAGAACGTATAGCTGCGTTCATGCCCGGCGCATCACCACCAGATGTCAGGACTCCAATCTTTCTGACCATATTCAGCCTCCGATTTCCTTTCAATTTTAGCATTGAAAATGTTTCAGTCAATGCTTTCACGCCTATCTTTTCCTGTAAGCGTTTTCGACTTTGTCATAACTCTAATGCGTTCCATAATGCGTTGTGATTTCATGGAATCTTCGATAAATTTCCCTGAAACTTTAAAGTGTTCTTCAAGTCCTTTATAGTCACAATTACTTGTAAACCATGTAGGTAAATTTGCTTCGTATCTTGCGTTAAGAACAGGTAAAAGTAACTGATCTCTGTTCCATTGTGTCACTGCTTCTCCACCGATTTCATCTATTACAAGGAAATGTACATGTTTCAGTCTTTCAACAATCTGATCACATTCCCCTGAAGAAATATATGCCGGCATCTTTGTTACAAAGCTTGGCCAGTGCACAAAGGCCACTTTTTCTTTTTTTCTTGCAAAGTAGTTGCATGCACAGGCGGCAAGATATGTCTTTCCCGTTCCGAAAGGCCCATAGATATAGGCTGACTCTTCATTAGAACACATTTCCTGTAACTCGTTATAAGTAGATACATATAAAGTATTCCCTTTTTCAAGTTCTTCGTCCAGATTAATTGAACGAAATGTTACATTTGTCAGTGTTTTTGGAAGATCACTGTATACATAATACTGAAGATGCTCCTCTTCCTTCAGTTTCTTCATCATAAACTTACATGGAGCTTTGGTTAACTGCAGAAACACATCACATCTTAAATTCATGACATGTCCCTTATCTTCCTGTTTACAGAATTCCAAACCTTTACATCCAATACAAGGCTGTAAGGAATCCAGCCATCTTTGTACTTTATATGGATTTTTGATTACCTCTTCTGAAGTAAGTCTTGGTACAGAATATCCAGGAGACAGTTCAATTGTTTCCTTCAGTTTTGCTTTGACAATAGAATCATTCAGCAGCTTTGTCGCAAGTGCAATACGTGCCTCATCCTGTTCAGGAGTTGAAACATACCCCAGATTCATTCTCTTAAAAGTACTTCCCATTATCCCATCTCCTGTTGTTTCTTCTTAATCTTTTCAAGTTCTTCTTTGGAAATAGAAACTTTCTGATTGTATTTAGGATCAGAATAATCCGTTGCCTCTATAACATACTTTGGTCTGTTAGAAGAAGACTTAAGTGTTTTCTTTGTTTCCACAACAGCCTGTTCCTTTGTCTCGATCCCATCTCTTGCCCATTCTGAGGCAACCATATCCACAAAATTTCTGGACAATCTGTTTTTAGAAACACGTAAAATGTATTCCAGCATGACGTTAATAACTTCATTTGGAAATTTAAAATCAACTGATAAATGTTCGATGATTTTCTTTTCTATTAAAGAAACCTCTCTGCCATTCATCTTGGATTGCAGAAAAGATACCGGTGGTAACTGATAAGGATCTTTTACCTTTTTAACAGGAGCAGAAGCTGTACCTTCACACATTCTCTTTAATGCTTCGGAATTAAATTCATCGGAATCTACCAGAGTACATTTACCTACATACTTCACCATCGTATCCGCATCTATCCCATAGACAGTACCAAGTCTTCCAATCAGAGCCATCACTTCTTCACTTCTTGCCTGAATTGGGAACTTCTGATCTGTCACCTTGGCAAAGAACCTTTCGTAATCAAACGAGATCTCTTCAGTTTCCGTAAATTTATATCTTGGCTGTATTGGTTTCGCCACACGTTCCTGAGAAAGCAGTATTTCTTCCGGAATAGAGTGTTTAAATGGTTTTGTCACTTCTTTAAAATCGTTAGTGGCAATACCAACATTTCCAAGTCTTTCAATAATCTTATCTGTATCCTCTTTTCCAAGAGTTTCTATAAACAATGACCTGTAGATGGTATTACTGAGAAAGTCTTCTGTACCAAGTGGAGCATATAAGCGATAAATATAATTATCATTGCTTTCACGCCCTCGTTTCCATGTACGTATCAGCCGGAACTGCTCCAGGCGAAATCTTGCTCTTTCCAATGTTTCTATATCCATGTGCATCAGAGCACACAGATGTTTATGTGAGCACATCTTGCGGGCATGTCTTGCTTCAGCATGAAGTGTGAGAAACAAAAGGATACCTTCTCCAAGTATCAGCGGCTGATACAGATTTAAAAGAGACACGATCATGTCTTCAGAAATACTATTCACGCATTCTACTCGAAAAGTATCTTCTGGTTTTAACATGCCCCACGTCTCTCCTTTCTCAGCTCTTTGAAGATCTGATTAATTTCATCATTTAACTGTTTGAGATCACCATCATTATGTAATACATAATCGGCCTTTTCAATCTGTTTCCATCCGTCTATCTGTGACGAGAGTCTAGCTTCAGCCTGCTCTTTTGTATATTCCCTGTCTTCCATCATTCTTTTGATAGCAGTTTCTTTTTCACAGGTCACCACAATGATTTTATCAAAGTCATCTTCCAGTCCTGCTTCAAATAATAGTGGCACTTCTGCAAAAACAAAAGGGACTTTTTTTTGATGTACAAAAAAATTCTTCATGCCTTCAATAACATACGGGTGTACAAGGCTGTTTAGCAGTTTTCTTTTATCTTCATCACTGAAAACAATCTCACTCATTTTCTTTCTGTCTACATCCTGATTTTCATCCATAACTTCCGGAAAAGCCTCAGCAATCTTTTCACAGACAGGATTACCATGATGCAGACACATACCTGCATATCTGTCTGCATTAAACACAGGATATCCTCTTTTCTTCATCAGATAAGACACAGTTGTCTTACCAGATGCAATGGTTCCGGTAATACCTATTTTCATTTTATTTACCCCTTATTTTGCTTCATACCACGTCTTGCCAACTGCACATTCCACAGTTAAAGGAACACTTAATGTCATAGCATGTTCCATAGTTTCCTGCACCAGTTTCTGCATAACTTCTATTTCTTCTTCAGGTACATTGAAAATCAGTTCATCGTGTACCTGCAGTAACATCTTGCTTTTCAGATGGCTGTCCTTCAAAGCTTTATCTATCTGAATCATTGCCAGTTTAATCAGCTCTGCAGCAGATCCCTGAATAGGCGCATTCATAGCAGCTCGTTTTCCAAATTCTCTGACCATATATTTTGAATCATGAATTTCAGGAATCTCTCTTCTTCTGCCCATCAATGTTTCCACATACCCGTTTTCCTCACAGAATTTCACCACATGATGCATATATTCTTTAATACCTGGATATGCTTCATAATATTTCTCAATAAATTCATTGGCTTCTTTTCTGGAACAATGTAATTGCTCAGCAAGTCCGAAATCACTGATACCATATACAATACCAAAGTTAACAGCTTTAGCCTTACGTCTGTCCTGAGAAGTCACTTCCTCCTGTGTTTTTCCAAAAACATCCATTGCTGTCTGAGTATGAATATCTATCCCCTGCTGGAACACTTTAATTAAAGATTCTTCTTTGGCCATATGTGCCAGAATACGCAGTTCTATCTGATGATAATCACAGGACAGTAACACACATTTTTCTTCAGGAAGAAATGCCTTACGAATTTCTCTTCCCTCTTCATCCCTTACAGATATATTCTGCAAATTAGGTTCGGAACTGCTTAATCTTCCTGTGGTTGTAGCACATTGATTATAGGTAGTATGTATCTTTCCATCTTTACGAATAAACTTCTTTAACCCATCACTGTATGTACTGTAGATCTTGGCAAGTTTTCTGTATCTTAAGATTGGGTCAATAATCGGATGTGCCCCCTGCAGTTTCATTAAAGTCTCTGCACTTGTGCTTTTCTTTTTCCCTGCATATAATCCAAGATCATCAAATAAAACTTCAGACATCTGTTTTGGAGAATTCAGATTAAATTCTTTACCTGCATAGCCATAGATTTCCTGTTGCAGCTTCTGCATTTCTGCTTCAGTTTTTTCAGAAATAGCATCCAGGGTAGGAATATCACAGTAAATGCCTTCTTTTTCCATTTTCTCCAATATGACAGAAACCGGAAGTTCAACATTGCTGTATACATCTTCCAGATGATTTTCTTGTATGACAGGCGCACATTTTTCATACATTGTATAAATAAAATTTGCCCAGACACATGCATGTGCATTCTGCTTTTCTTCATCCACAATCAAAATCGGTTTACTAGGTTTTCCATAAACATCCTGGAAAGAATAGGTAGATGGCATATTAAAGTAATCCATACATTTTTCAGTACTTGTCAGATCTGAATTCACAAGAGATGCCATAATCATCACATCATCAGTAAATGCGATGGAAACACCCTCATTTTCCAGCAAATGCGCAGAACGTTTTATATCATATCCGATTCTTCTGCAGGATGTATCCTGTAGGGCATGTAAAGCCTCAGAATCATTCTTTAAAGCTTCTAAAGTCATATAATAACCAGTTTTACCATCACTGAAAGCAAAACCGTAAATACGAGAAGAAATAAAGTTCTGCAGATCATCATCAAGATAAACAGCTATATCTTTACTCAAAAAATCTACAGGAAGTCTGTCTGTTCTTATAAAAGACTCTTTTACAGAAACAACAGTTTCTTCCATACATGCAGCAGTATTCCCATTAGCAAACCTTTCAGAAAGTTTTTGCATATCCAGAGATTTCAGATACTTTACAACCCCTTCATAGTCTGGAGTAAAGGACATGGTCTCTACGTCAAGATCTAATGGAACATCTCTTCTTATCGTTGCAAGTGTCTTGGAAAGTCTGGCATTTTCTTTACCATCCTGTACCTTTTTTCCCAATGCGCCTTTTATGTTTTCTGCATTGTCTAAAACTTCTTCAACAGAACCATATTGCTTAATCAGCTTTAATGCTGTTTTTTCACCGACACCTGCAATTCCCGGATAATTATCGGAAGTATCTCCCATCAGACCTTTTAAATCAATAATCTGTACAGGATCTATGCCCATTTCCTCCTGTATTTTTTCAGGAGTCATCAGATCCATTTCACTTAATCCTTTTTTCATTAACAGTACAGTTGTACTTTCATCCACAAGCTGTAATAAATCATGATCGCTTGTCAGAATATATGTCTGATACTCAGGATATTTTTTAGAAACCGTACCAATCAGATCATCAGCTTCAATGTCTTCCATTTCCTGCCATGCAATACCAAAAGAGCTTAGAAAGTCTCTAGCCATAGAAAACTGAGGAATCAGATCTTCAGGAGTCTCTCTTCTGCCACCTTTATAGTCTTTATACAATTCATGACGAAATGTATGTTTGCCATAATCAAAAGCCACAAACATGGCATCAGGATGCACAATATCTATAGCTTTTTGCAACATGGACGCAAAACCGAATACAGCATTAGTTGGTGTGCCATCCTTTGTTGTCATTTTCTTCCCGTACGCTGTTGCATAATATGCTCTGAACAGCATGGCATTTCCATCAGTTAATAATAATTTTTTCATACAGCATTCCTTTCTGAACAAAGGCCGGTCATAATAACCGGTCATTGAATTTCTGGTGAGATTGAAACAGAAGATAAAGTAGATAATACACTCAGATTTTCGTACATGATAGAAAGATAATCTTTACCATCAGCTTCTTCCTGATCAGTTTCACTGGAAAGATTAGACAGCTGAATACGTGTCAGACCAAGTTCCTCCAGAATAGAGTCATATAGAGTAATCATATCTTCAGTCATATTTGGCTCATACACGAGATATTGTACATTATCTTCCTTAAGTCGATCTTTAATAGCCTGTAACTGTGTTTCATTAGGTAATGCACCAAATTTACTCATCACTACAGGATATACTTCAAATCCATAGGTCTTCTGCCAGTTTCCAAAACTTGCACTCATAGTTGCAAAACGAATGGTACTGTTCGATTTTGCCAGCTTTGAGCTCAGATTCTGAAACTGTGCATCCAGATTAATCAGATCCGTTTCTAAAGAATCCAGATTAGATGTATACAGGTCCTCATTTTCCGGATAATAAGAAATCAGCCATTTTGTGATATCTTTTGCCATAGATAGCATTGCAATAGGATCCAGCCAGAGATTCAGGTCCTGATCATTCACATCTACAGAGTCAAAACTGTCTCCGTCATAATAAGGAGATTCTATAAACTCATTTCCCTTTTTAGTGTAACGTGCGAAATCATAGATAGAATTCATCACTGAAAGATCGACAGACTGCACCTCAGTTGCCTTTATATCTGCGGCATAGGCGGATAAATACGGTTCAAGACCACCTATATGGAAAAAAGCTGCACTATCTTTCAATATTTCTTCATAATTTTCCACTATAGTGGCTTTCTGCACAATGGTATTATTCTGAAGACATACTTTATTCACGGTATCTCCTGCAATTCTGTCCAGCAAATAGCCAACAGGATATACGGAATACGCTACCTGTTTCTTCTTTGCTTTACAGCCTGTCACAAAAGTCATAGAACATAATACTATTACACAAATGAATATTTTCTGGATTTTCTTAAACATAGCACACCTTTCTTTGCTTACTGGTCATTCTGTGTAATATTTTACCATTGATTATAAAACTCTTCCATCTCTTCCTCCATCAATCCTTCTCTTGAAAAACTGTAGAAGTCATTGTTACAAACAATGATATGGTCCAGTACATGTACTTTCATCATTCCTGCCAGTTTTACTATCTTTTTTGTAAGCATCAGATCTTGCTTACTTGGTGTAAGACAACCGCTAGGATGATTATGAACAAGCAATATATTCGTACTGTTATTCAAAATAGCTTCTTTAAAGATTTCTCTTGGAGAAACCATACTGGAATCTATTGTTCCTTTAAATAATTCTTTATATGTAACAAACCTCATCATTGTGTCCAGATAGACAACAAGAAAGATTTCCTGCATGGAACTGCCTATTTCTTTTTTCAGCCAGTTAACAAGGAGTTCCGGCTGATGCATATCCATATGATGCACCACCTGTTCATAAGCTATCCTTCTGGATATTTCCATAGCAGCAAGTATTTCCAGTGCCTTTACCCTGCCTATTCCCTTGATAGCTGATAGTTCCTGCAGGTTAAATCTTGCAAGTCCTGCAAGACCACCAGTAGTATCCAGAAGCTCCTGAGATATCTGAAGAACTGAAGACTCTTTCGTACCGGTGCGCAAAATAATAGAGAGCAATTCCTGATTGCTGAGACTTTTCAAACCATAATGAAATGCTTTTTCTCTTGGTTTTTCAGTAATGGGAAGATCACGAATTTTAGACATAAAAAATCACCTCATTACTTATATATGTAAAAAGGTGATTTCTCACTTAGATATTTTTATAAAATAATGCCAATCAGAAAGCCAAGTACAATAAGAACCAATCCTGTTTTCATTAAAGAGTAATTCTTTTTAGTTAACATATGATAAGAAAGTGCAACAGAAATGATTCCAAACACCCCAGGCAATGCAGAGTTGAAAGCATTGATAACACTATAGGTAGAATTGGCAACAGAGAAGGTTCTCATAGACAGTGGCATATAGAAAGAAGCACTGTAGATTGTCAGAAAACCTAAAGTAAAGATACCTAGTACGCTGCATGCTTTTTTATACTGTTCCTGTTTGGAAATCACTCTTTCAGCAATTTTTGAACCCTGTGCATACCCTACATTAATCAATACAAATCTTAAAATTACACTTAACAGGAAATACACTGCAGCAAACACCACAACCGGAATAACGTTACCTGCCGCAAGTAAAGAAGCACATGCTCCAACAACCAGAGGTAAAATCAGCCAGACGTGAATCTGCTTATCCAAAGACTTACATGCCAGTCCTAAAGCAGTTCTGATAGAACGAATCGCAGCAGGATCAGCTTTCACCGCTTCATTACTCAGTACAACTCCCATAACAAGAGTAGAAAACAATCCCGAGCAGTCATTAAATTCAAGATTATGTCCAAGTGCCACAGTCAGATCTTCTTTATTAGAGTGAATCTTTTCAAGACCTGGAGCAATAGCCCATGTAAAGCCAAGAGAAGATCCTGTTTCAGCATTATAACCTGCATCCATCAGGAAAGATCTCCAGACAATTTTTCTTAAAATCTTTTTATCTAAAGGATATGCTTCAGCAGTATCCACATATGCATTTGTTCCTACCACCATTTTTCTGCTCCTTTCTTAGCGGATGTACCGGCATTAGAAGTTTCTGCAGGTTTACTTTCAGCTTTGAAAGTATATACCGCAAGAGCAATACCTGTCAGAACACAAGGTATCATCATGTAGCTCTTGACACCAAGAGAAACCATACCTAAAGCTGCACCTGCCAATAAGGAAGGAATAAAATTGTTGACTCTGAGATTACGTAATACTACTGCAATACCCAGTCCTCTCAGCATAAAGCCAGCCATAACCATACCATTAAAAATCCAGCCGTAAGAAGTATTAAGTGCATATAAGAAATTAAGTGGTTCCTTCTGCCCTAATACTGCAAAAGTAAATACAAATGCAACAATACCTCTTAAAAGTAAAGAAAGAAGATTATATACACCAATCTTTTTTATATTCTGAGTTTCAATAGCTTTACGTGCAGGAGACAGGAATAAAGATCCAATCACACTACTCAAAATACTCAACCCTACAACACATGTAATGCCTACAGTATAGGATACAGAATCAACAGAAAGATTCCCTGTCACAACTAAATATGTTGCAAGAACTCCATAGATGGACATATCAGAACCATCCAGATCATAAACATAATAGAAAGCCTGTAAAGTGGATCCTACAATCACACCCATAGTGGTATTACCTGTAAGAGCTCCTGTTATCGTACAGGCAATTAACGGTAATTTTAAGATGCGTGTTCCAATCACTGCATCCATTGCAACAAATAAAGCTAATACTGCTACTGTTATCTGCATTCATTTTCCTCCTCATCTTCTTTCGAACAGGAAATATGTCTTTTACCTTCTTCCATGCACAAATCACAGAATGCCTGTACATCATGAATGTAGCTACGTGAAATATTTCCCTGCATTACCATACCAAGATTTGTACCGGTAATCACTTCAATCTCTCTTTCACCGATATAATCCTGACGAACTTCCAACGCTTCTCTGTAAGGAGTCGCATCCAAAACATCTGTAAAGATGGCAATGGATTCACAATCCTCAAGATCCTTTAAAGCCTGTTTTAACTTATCACTTAAATCATCGCTGGAATCTTCCTGCAGAAAATCTATAGCGATAACATGTTCAGGTTTTCCGGCAAGCAAAGTAATAGCATTGAGCATACCACTTGCCCATTTGCCATGACCTGTAATTACTATTCCAATCATAAGACCTCCAAAAAGATATTTATATTATAGCAACTCAATCTTAGCAATGCGAATATTTCAAAAAAGTGATACAGTAGTAGTATCAAGAAGGAGAAAATAAAAAATCATGAAAATTAAAAGCACTCGTGTCTATGTTACAGGAAACTTTATTCCATGCGTATTAGACATCGAAGGTAAAACCATCAAACAGATTTTACCTTATGACACCGAAGCAGATGTTGACTATAAAGATCTGAGAATTGTCCCTGGTTTTATAGACATCCACTGTCATGGAGCCTATGGGTATGACACTAACGACGGCGAACCTGAAGGATTAAAAAAATGGACAAAAAACATTGTACAGGAAGGCGTTGTAGGATTACTTTCCACAACACTTACACAATATAAATCTGTGTTGATGAAAGCAGTAAAAAATGTAGCTGATGTAGTTAAAGAAGATGATTATGAAGGAGCAAGAATTTTAGGTATTCATTTTGAAGGCCCATACCTGGATATGAAATGGAAAGGAGCACAACCTCCTGAAGCAATCGTTTCACCTTCCGTAGAAGAATTTAAAGAGTATCAGGAAGCTGCAGATAATCTCATTAAAATTATTACTATGGCACCTGAACATGATCCTGAATTTGATTTAACAAGATATGCTTCTCAGCATGGAACCATCGTTTCCATCGGCCATTCCAACGCAACCTTCCAGGAAGCTATGATGGCTGTTGCTAACGGTGCATCTTCCGTCACACATACCTATAATGCACAAACACCATTTACTCACAGAGCAAACGGTATTGTAGGTCTGGCATTCAGATTACATGATATGTATTCAGAAGTCATCTGTGACTGCAATCATTCTACCCCTGAAGCTTTAAACATTTTCTTCAAAGAAAAGAATAATAAAGCTATTATGATTTCCGACGCTTTAATGTGTAAAGGATTTGAACCAGGCACTGAATTCTTATTCGGCGGTCATCCTATCGTAATTTATCCTGACGGTTCTGCTCACTTAAAAGAAGAAGGTAATCTTGCAGGATCCACATTAAAGATTAATGAAGGTTTAAAGAATCTGGTTGAAAAAGCATTAGTGCCATTTGATATGGCTTTAAATTCCTGCACAATTAACCCAGCCACATTATTAAGAGTAGATGATCACTTAGGTAAGATTTCTGCCGGATATGACGCAAGTATCGTTGTACTGGAAGACAATTATGAAGTAAAAGCTACTTATGTAGAAGGCAAAGAAGTGTATTCCAGATAATAAAACTTGGCCATGTATGTTCATTCATACATGGTTTTCTTATACCCAAATAAAAAAGACTCAGATTACCTGAGTCCTTAAAACCGATTAAGAAGCCATATCCTCTGTAATAATCACAGCAGAATTACCATTAGGATGCCAGCCACCTTTAACTAATCTCATCATACCACTTGTACTGCTGTTATCTGCGGTTACAGAACATCCTGGATACCAACTGGATATTGTGTCGATAATCTCTGAATTACTGGAACCACCGCCAAACATAGTATATATACGACTATCAAGTGTAACAGGACAGGCATAAGTTACAGGTTCAGATGGTTGCTCTGGCTGGGAAGGTTGTTCTGGCTGGGTTGGTGGAACATAGGTATCATTATCATCTCTTGGTTTGGAGTTAGCATTATTGTCAGTCTGCTGATTAGCTGTTTCCTGATTGGATCTTTCATCTTCAGACTTTTTCTTAGCTATTTTTACTGTGATAGTATCTCCTGCTTTGACTTTGGAATCTTTTGCAGCAGAAACAGATATAATTGTTCCCTCTTCTCTCATGGAATCTTCCTGTTCTTCAAAGGAAATTGTGACATTCCATTTATCACCCCATGCCTGAATATCTTCTTTACTCATATTCGCTAAATCAGGAACGACGATATCTTTAGTTACCAGTTTAATTTCAATAGCAGCACTTCTCTTCACTTTTGTACCCTTTTCTACAGAAGCTGAAATGAAGCTGTCTTCTTCTTTTGAAGTATCTTCTACTGCTTCATAAGCATACGTCACTGAGGTGAAATGATTGTCTGTAAACCACGCTTCAATATCTTCTTTTTTCTTATCTGTAAAATCTGGGAATTCAAATTCTTTATCAGGATCAAATCCCTTGGATACAGTTAATGTAAAAGTATCACCAGAAGATATTTTTTTACCTGCTTTAACAGATTGTTTTAAGACGATATTTTCTGCTTTATCTTCGCTATACTCATAGGTATATTTCAAAGTATCTGACAGATCATTTTTCTTTGCCCAGATCTCAGCAATTCTTTTGTCTTTATCAACGAAATTCTGTACTTCAACTCCATCTTTATTCAAGATTTTATCTACCATACCAGTTTCATATGCAGCATATACTGCAGTACCTGTACCAGCTACAAGTACTGCAGTTAAAGCCACTTTAACACCTAACTTTAAATGCATGTATATCTATTCTCCCTACTTCACTGTTAATTCATATCTAGCTCTTACATCTGTCTTTTCCAATGTATATTTATCAGATTCAGTCTTTGAACCATTGTAATTATATGCTTCAAATACATCACTGTATTCACCGGAAGTCAACTTTACAAATACTCTGTAAGTACCAGAATGCAGAGAACTTAAATCATAATCTAAAGTGTAAGATGCTTTAGATAAATCGTAATCTGATTTAAAGAATTTTGTAAAATCCATAGCACTGGATGTCATACAACCACCAAGTTCTGTAACTTTTCCATCTTCATCTACAAGATAGAAGTTGATTGAAGGATTTGTGGATTCGCTCATTTCACACTCACGTAGTACTGCAAAACCATCTATATGTAATGTATTCCCTTCAAAACTACTGTTGAAAATTCCAAATCTAGGACTCTTTGAGGTAGGTCTGTTTACATCATTCATATTTAGAGCATTTTTTTCGACAGAAAGATCCAGTCTGTATCCTAATGGTGTATTTGAGAAAATGCGAACTGCATCACCATTTGAATTAGTGATAGAAGTATTTACATAATCTACGAAATACAGTCTTCTTTCGCCAATTGCATCACCGTTTTTTACTCTGATTCTGAAATGATAATTACCCTCTTTCAACTCATTAATATTGAAGGTAGAGGAATAATTTACGGCTGAATAATCATAATTCGGTAAACCTATATCACCCTTTACTGTAGTTGTAGGAAGTTCAATTTCTTCATTTGTCTCTTCATTTACAAGAAGTAACGTATGAACAACAGATCCATCCATCTTAGCATCTCTGTTCAGATATAACCCCATTCCTTCAATTGTAATAGTTCCTTCTTCTTTATTCACGGATACTTTATCTACAGATCTTTTTACATTGAGATCTTCTGCAGGAAGTGAATTTTCTGTATCAGGAGTGCTGTCAGGAGTTGGCTGAGGTGTCACTTCAGGAGTAGGCGCCGGTGTACTTGGTGCAGGTGTAGGATCCGGTGTAGGTGTTGGAACTGGAGTTTGTTCAGGTTCAGGAGTAACTGTAGTACTTGGGGAACCGTTATTCAAAAGAGTTAACCAGTCTTTCTTAATCCAGGCTACGTTATTATCAAAGTCAAAAGTTCTGTAATTGGAATCTTTGGCTCTTGTCAGTCTTCCGTTTGTCAGATGATCACTTGTCTGTGTTTTGTAGTATCCATTGGATTCGGATAATACAGGAACAAGATATGCTCTAGGGTTATATCCGCCATAGGACATACCTTCATCGTTGATGGTTGTATACCACTTACCACCATTTGTATCATGGGAAAAGTAAACACCATTATCCGTACTTACTACACCTAACTGAATCTTATTCAGATCTTTCAAACCTGCCAGTTTATCAATGGAATATGCAATACTTGCAATTCTGATACCCCAATAGGTATCACTTGCATAGCACACGTTAAACCCATTGCCTTTATTACCTACTGCCATACCAAAGTGTCTGCCATCATCGATATCCAGATATCCGTTCAGGTTTTCACCCATATGATGTTCTACTGCGGAATAAATACCATTATAGGAAGACGCCTGGTCAGGATTGGAATCTACAGCATTCCATCCAAACAGATTAGCTCTTGTTGTTGCATAATAACTTGTACCATGTGCGGATTCATGACATGCCATTGCATATACCATTAATGCATTCACACCATATTTATTTTGAGCATCAATAAATGCCTGGGCATTACCACTCATAACCGAATCATTTCCATGACCTACACTATTCAGGTAGTTTTGTAAATCAGAAGCACTTAAGTTAGATTTTGTACGTAATGGCAAAAACTGATAATAGTTATAGTATGTACCAGCATACGTATTCATAGCCTGATCAGTATAGAAAGTATATCCATCATAACTATAATAAGTAGTACCACTGGTCATCCAATCTGCTTTAGGAAGTCTTGAAGCCCCACTGGAAACAGCATAAGTTTGACCTTTGGACTCATAATCAGACCAGATCCAATATGGTTGAAATACCATATCACTTCCATCGATATAGTAATAATTCATTTTTGGATACAGAACATACTGTCCTTCTCCACCTCCACCTAAAGTGATAGGAAGATTGTTTGTAACATATTTGATAGGAATCAGATCACAGTCATAGGAGTTTACATATCCATAAAAACCATTAATCAGTAAACCTACAGAACCATATCCATTCCCATTATAATAAGCAGTACCTGTATATTTGGCATTCTGATATTGTCTGGTATAAGTGTTAGATCCTGTGAAATCAGAGTTAGAATAAAATCTTTGTGTCTGATCTTTATAAGCTCCACCAAATCTTCTGTATGGATTGTTTACAACCAGCCCATTCACCATGGCAACAATCTTTGTAGGAGAAGCACTGTTTGAGTTTCTTACCACTGCATCCTGCCCCAGCTGATTCATTGCATTTTTTGCGGGTTCAAAATCGTTATAGCAACCTTTATGATCAAATCCGCCTTCGTCATTTACAACATCCACATCAAAGGCACAGCCTTGATGTATGGAGTAATCATTCCAATTTGCTGCATTTGCTGTAATTGTATCTTTCTGAATAGCAGGCAGGCTACAGCAGGCTACCGCTACAACTAACAAAAGATTTCTGACTATTCTCATGTTAATCTCCTTTTTGCATCAACTTGCAAATCATTTTCAAAGCGTGAGAATCGTGTTTCCGTAAAAATATACAGGTTCAGAAATCACAATTAAACTAAATAGATTGTATATTGTCAGTCTGTCTATAAGCGTTCACATATGAGTTAGAACTTATACACTTTACATATCTCTCTTGTATTTATCGTCAATGTCGGTAAGCTGACTCTTACTTATACGCATATACAAGACATGTCATTTAACAGAATACCTCTTACATAAAAATATAAGTGTGTGTTTACTTGTTCAGGGTAAATAACACACGCCCATATACAGGTAAGATTCTCTACTAAACACATGCACATATGTACAATCATATGAAGAATGTCCAGTATGGAAGAAGCGCTTTCTCAGCAAGCTCGGTATGCCCTCACCTGATGGAAGTTTCTTCTATATAAGTATACCTTAAACGCTTGTAAAAAACTATTGGTATAAACAACTTTTACAAGGAAAAAAGCCTTGTTTTTCTAGGTTTTTTAACGATTCAAACACTTCTTTCCCGTTCTTTGCAGAAATATCCTTTACACTGGAACATTCAGGAAGGTGTATCTTCATGGAATGTACATTAAGTATATATTCTCTTTCTGCATCTTCATCTGCAGTGAGCTCTTTATATTCTGAAATCTCCGGTGCCTGAAATACATCCTTCTGAGTTTCCTTCAAAGCAGATATCTGAATATTGTCACCATCACTGATACAAACAATATCCCCCTGAAGATCTGTTCTGTAAACAGGAATATTTTGTTGTTGTAACGTATCCAGTACCTGTTGATGAGGATGTCCGTACATATTTCCTTGTCCGCACGAAATCACTGCATATTGTGGCTGAACTACTGCATACCAGGAAGACAGTAAAGCATCTGCACTTCCATGATGATTTACTTTTACCACATCACACTTTAACAGATTTCCATAAGTATCCAGTAAATCCTGTTCTTCTTTCTTTTCGGCATCTCCTGTAAATAGAAATGTATTGTTCCGATATTCCATCTTGAGCACAATGGAATCATTATTTGCATTTTCCTCATCATATTGCATAGGACCAAGAATGGTAAATGAAGCTGACCCAAGGCTATATGTCTCCCCTGCATGCACCACATGTGTTTCCACCTGTTTTTCATCTATTTTATTCAACAGTTTATCATACGCATATCTTTCATTTGAGGTCACCTGAGGTAAAAGTACCATCTGTACGTGTGCAGCTTCAAATACTGCAGGTAAGCCACCTGCATGATCTTCATGCTGATGTGAAGCTACTACATATTTCACTGTAGAAATATGATTATTTTTCAAATATGTATAGATTTTATCAGAAGAATCTCTTGTCCCTCCATCTATAATCATCGTTTCATTATCACATGTAATAATCTCACAATCTCCCTGTCCGACATCCAGATATGTAATCTGTATACCGACAGTATCAATTCCATGGTCAGATTGTACATATTCAAATGAAAAGAGCCCTATGCTAAGGGCAAGTAAAAGACATATCCCTTTCCATTTTTTAAGCATAGAACCCCTCCTCATTAACTGAATAATTTCGTAATATCCATATACGTAACAGCAATCATCATTAGAATCAGCATTGCCCAGCATGCAAGCATAATCCCCATTTTCACTTTTGTATTCAACCTTCTGTGGACCAAAGCTTCAATCAAAGTAATAACTACCTGTCCTCCATCCAGAACCGGTAAAGGCAACAGATTAAAAAATCCTACAGAAAACGATATCTGTGCAATCAGTAACAGATAAGTTAACAAGCCTTGAGAAGAATAGGTTTTTGTTGCCTGGTAAATACCTACAGGACCGGAAAGATTCTTCACTCCGATGCCTTTAAACAGCTCAGAAAAAGCCTGTGCAGTTGCTTTGGTCAGCATCACCATATCTTTTGCTCCGCTTACCCAGCATGTAAGGAAATTCACCTTAATAAACTCTCTTTCAGGTGCATATATCCCTATCAGATACCTTTGATTTTCTTCATCATATGAAGGTCTCACTGTCACTGTCAGTTCTTCTGAATTTCTTTCAATAGTATAGACTTCCGGCTTACCTTCTGTGTTAAAACTGACAAGATCAGTAAAGGTTTGCGGATATACTGATTTACCATCAGATTCCACCTTTATAATCTTATCTCCAGCCTGTAATCCAGCAACTTCAGCAGGACTGCCACTTTGCACATTTCCTACTACAGCCTTTGCTTCATCATAGTAACCGCCATTACATAAAATAGTTAAAGAGAACAACACAAATGCCAGTATAAAGTTCATAAATATACCGGCAAGCATAATTATGCATTTCTGCCACCACGGTTTATTTATAAGTCTTCTGTCATCAGGCACTTCTACATCTGGATACGCCTCATCTCCATCGACTTCTCCTGCCATGGACACAAATCCTCCTAATGGAAGTGCACGGATGGAATATTGTGTTTCTTTTGTCTCTTTCTTCCAGAGAACAGGCCCCATACCGATGGAAAATTCATAACAATATACACCAAATTTCTTAGCGGCTAACAGGTGTCCACCTTCATGAATAATAATGATGACGGACAGCATAATTAAAAATAACAATAAAGTCTTCATCTATTTAAATAATCCTCAATTTTCTTTTCGGCAAAATCTCTGCCAAAAGTATCTGCTGCAACCACATCTTCAATGCATGAAAGTTTTTGAAACGGAATGCGTTGCACAGCTTCAGTCACAATAGATTCAATCATCAAAAATGGTATAGTTCCGTTTCTGAATGCAGCATTGGCCACTTCATTAGCACCATTCATACAGGCACAGAGATTTCCACCTTTTTCGCCTGCTTCATAAGCCACCTTTAACAAAGGAAACCTTTCTGTATCCGGTTTTTCAAAATGCAGATCTTTCATTGCATACAGATCCAGTGGTGTATCTTCTTCAAAGAAATATCTTTCAGGCCATGTTAAGGAGTACTGGATAGGAAGACGCATATCAGGCGCACCCATTTGAGCCATAACAGAATGATCCACATATTCCACCATGGAATGCACTATAGACTGCGGATGCAGCACTACCTGAATCTGTTCATATGGAATATCAAACAACCAGTGAGCTTCAATAACTTCAAAACCTTTATTCATCAGATTGGCACAATCTATGGTAATTTTCGCACCCATAGACCAGTTAGGATGAGCAAGAGCATCTTTGACTGTTACATCAGAAAGTTCTTCTCTTGTTTTATTTCTGAATGCTCCACCGGAACAGGTGATCCATAAGTTTTTCACATCACCTTTTCGATTACCCTGTAAACATTGAAAAATAGCACTGTGTTCTGAGTCAATTGGATAGATAGAGACACCATTAGCTTTAGCAGCAGCAGTAATCAGTTCTCCGGCACAAACAAGTGTTTCTTTATTTGCCAGAGCAATAGTGTGATGAGTCTGAATAGCATGCAGTGTCGGAAGACATCCGGCAAAACCTACAAGTGCATTCACCAGAACATCATAATCAGTTCTTTCAACAAGTTGAATCAACCCCTGATCTCCATAAAGAACTGTTTTCTGTGGATATTCTCTCTGCAATTCAATCTGATCTTTTTCAAGCTGAACACAAATAGTATCCACAGATACTTTCTTAAGAATCTCTTTTAAAACAACTATATTTTTTCCTACACTTAATGCAGTAACAGAAAACATATCCGGGTGCTGTAATACTATATCGATGGTCTGCGTACCAATAGAACCACTGGCACCTAATATCACTAAACGTTTCATATGCTAAAATCCCCACAAAACAAGCAATGCATTAAAAAACATGAGACAGAACAATAAAGAATCCACTCTGTCAAGACATCCTCCGTGTTCAGGAAATATAGAGCCAAAATCTTTAATTTTAAAATGACGTTTGATACTTGAGAAACTCAAATCTCCAAGCTGAGCCAGTAAAGGCAATGTCAGACTTCCAGCCACAATTAAAGAAACAGGAAGTTCCTTAATACATAAAATACCAAAAACCAGAGAAACAACAGCACCACTTGCATATCCTCCAATACTTCCCTCTACGGTCTTATTAGGAGAAACACGTGGAATCAGTTTATGTTTACCAAAGAATACTCCAAAAAAGTAAGCTCCGGTATCACAGATATATGTAGCAAGAGCCACATATAGCATCAGCAATGCACCATGTTCGAAATCATACAGTCTGAAAAGACCTCTTAATGCCATACCTGCAATTAATACGATGGTAAAAGAGTAAGCAGCGTATTCTGCTGTCACTTTTTCATCCACCATCACACCAGCAAACAAAATCGTAATATAGAAAGCAGCAATCATAGGAAAAAATCTTACATCAAATGTATATAATGCAATAATCACTGCAGTATTCAGAACTGTTGTAAACCACTTTGATTTTTCAGACTGCATATTTGCTACTTCATATCCCGCAAGAGCACTGGCAATACCAACCAGTATCTTTAACGGTAACCCGCCAAGAATAATAACAGGTACTACAATAGCAATCAAAACAACTGCTGTGGCTATCTTCACCTTCATTTTAGAGTTCATTTTTTCACTCCTCCAAATCTTCTGTCTCTCTGACTGTAGTCTTCAAGGCATCTCTGCAATACTTCAGGTGTAAATTCCGGCCAGCTTTCAGGAATAAAATCCATCTCCGCATAGGCAATCTGCCATAAAAGGAAATTAGAGATACGTAATTCTCCGCTGGTTCTTATTAAAAAATCTACAGGTGGAAAATCTCTTGTATATAAATACTTTTCAAACTCTTCCTCTGTCAGAGAAAAATCCGCTTTACCCTCTGCTACATCTTTTGCATAAGATTTTGCAGCATGTAAAATTTCATCATGAGAACCATAGTTGATTGCAATGATTAAAGATAATCCATCATTATTTTTAGATTCTTCCTCTGCTTCCAGAAGTACCTTTTTAGTTGCTTCAGGTAACGCATCCAGTTCACCAATCAGTCGAATGCGAAATCCTCTCTGCAAGAACTCTTTCATATACATTTTGAACAGGTATGCCGGAAGTTTCATCAAGTAACCTACTTCATCCTTACTTCTCTTCCAGTTTTCTGTAGAGAAAGCATACAGTGTCAGATACTTAACACCTAATTTATCTGCAGCGATAGCAATAGTTCTGACATTATCTGCACCAACTTTATGTCCTGCAGTACGTGGTAATCCCTGTTTCTGGGCCCATCTGCCATTACCATCCATAATAATCGCTAAATGTTTACACTCTTTCATTTTTTCATTCACCTCGCTAGAAATTATAGCATTGTTATGCATATATGTGGATACCTTCCACTAAAAGAGAAAAACGCACATTTTCCCCTTCTGGTATATATTCTGCAGAATACATGAAAACCATATCTTCTTTTTCATGTACCTCCAGAATAAATCCTTCCTTTTCTCTGTACACCTGTGATACAGTACCAGTACAGGTTCCATTTTTGTCTAAATACACCGCTTCTAAAGGAACAGATATTGTTACTGCAGTATTCTCACCCAAAATTTTCAATGTTTCCTGAAAAATAGTGATTCTATGATCTGTTACAGAACATTTCATAAAAGAAGTAAAGTCTTCCGCAAGAAATTGTGCAGTAAACAAGTTTGAGGAATGTAATACCTGTTCAGGATTTCCAAACTCGATACATTTTCCATCTTTTAATAGCATTGCTTTATCACATAACCGTAAAGCATCTTTCTGTTCATGAGAAACTTCAATGACAGTTATGGAAGCTTCTTTACAGATTTTATGAATTTCTTTTTGCAAAGTTTTCCGTAAAGGTATGTCCAGTCCATGAAAGGGTTCATCCAGCAAAAGAACTGCAGGTTTTTGTACTAATGCCCTGGCAAGTACTACACGCTGTTTTTCACCTTGCGAAAGTTTTCTGCAGTTTCGCTTGAGTAAATCTTCAATATGTAAGGTCTTTGCAATGTTACTGACTAACTCCTCAATCTCTGTCTCTGTATGCCACTTATGAAGACCTAGAGCAATATTGTCATGAACACTTGCCAGTTCAAATAAAGATGGTGTTGAAAAAACAAGTTTCAAAGGTCTTTGACACACATCAAGATTTTCTATATGCTCATGGTTAAAAATAACTGTTCCTTCACAATGCTGTAAGCCGCAAAGTGCTTTTAACAGAGTAGTTTTCCCTGCACCGCTTGGTCCTAATACTGTAAGCCATTCTCCTGAAGACAACTTAAAATGTATATCCTCCAGAAGATATTTATGACCAAGATTTACTGTAAGATGTTGAACTTCCAATATTTCCATATACACCACTATACCAAAATAAAAGATTCTGTGTGAACAGAATCTTTTATCAGCTTATACTTTTAATACTTCTGCAGATTTCTTATCTGCAATTTCATCAATAGATTTTGTGTAGGAATCTGTCAGCTTCTGAATTTCTTCCTTGGCATCCTTCTGTGTATCCTCATCCATTGTCTTATCTTTCTTTACGATATCATTAGCATCTCTGCGGATATTACGTACCTGAACCTTACATTCTTCAGCAATCTTGGATACCTTCTTTGTCATTTCCTTACGTACATCACCTGTCAGTTCAGGAACTGTCAGACGAATCACTGTTCCATCATTTAATGGAGCAATACCGAGATTAGCTTTATTACAGGCAGTTTCGATATCTTTTAAGGAAGATGGGTCATAAGGTTTGATTACCAGTGTTCTTCCTTCAGATACAGAAATACCTGCAATCTGGTTTAATGGAGTAGGAGATCCATAATAATCTACTTCTACTCTGTCTAACATTTTAACATTAGCCATACCTGTACGGATCTGGTTTAATTCAGAATGAAGATGTTCAATAACTTTCTCCATCTTTTCTTTACTGCTGTCAATAATTGGATATGCCATATTTTTCTCCTTTGTTATTTAATGATTGTTCCAATCTTTTCGCCCATGCAGGCTTTGATAATATTTCCTTTTTGGTTCATGTTGAATACCATCAATTCCATGTGGTTATCCATACATAAGGATGTAGCTGTTGTGTCCATGACCTGAAGTCCTTTTTCCAACAGATCCATATAAGATAATGTATCAAAACGTGTTGCATCCGGATCTTTCTTAGGATCTGCACTGTAAACACCATCTACACCGTTCTTTGCCATGAGAATCACATCTGCTTTGATTTCACTGGCACGTAAAGCCGCACATGTATCTGTGGAGAAGTATGGTAATCCTGTTCCTCCTCCGAAAATCACAACTCTTCCTTTTTCCAAGTGACGAACTGCTCTTCTTTGAATAAATGGCTCAGCAACTTCAGGCATATTTAAAGATGTCTGCACACGTGTATCAATACCTTCTGCTTCCAGTGTTGACTGAATTGCAAGAGCATTGATAATTGTAGCTAACATACCCATATGATCACCCTGAGTTCTGTCCATTCCAAGTTCTACTGCCATCTTGCCTCTGATGAAGTTTCCTCCACCAACTACGATAGCAACCTGTACACCTTTAGATTGTACTTCTTTTAATTCATCTGCTAATGACTTTAAGACTTCAGCATTAAATGTACTTCCGTTACCTGAAAGTGCTTCACCGCTGAGTTTGAGTAATACTCTTTTATACATGGTTATCCTCCACTGCCTTTTCCTAAGAGATATCATACCATACAATTGCGTAATTAATATTTGTTTTTTACAATATGTACGAGGTAAAAAACATGAAAAGAAAAATCGGGATTATTGATATAGGAAGTAACACAGTTGTACTTGTTGTATATGATGTTTCCAGTGATGCAATCCAACAGATTCATTATACTTCTACAGCTGTACATCTGGTACAGTACATACAGAATCACCACATGTCACAAGATGGCATAGATGCAGCTTCCCGGGTATTTAACACCTATGTAGAATATTGTAAAGCACAGAATATAAAGGAAATCTATGCGGACATCACTGAATGTGGAAGAAACATTGATAACTGCCACGAACTTATAAATACTGCTCATCAATTTGGAATACAAAACGTACAGTTGTTAACGGGAGAAGAGGAAGCCATGTGTGACTTCTTCGGAGCAAGTCTGGATTCCACATTGGAAGATGGACTGCTCATAGATATCGGCGGAGGAAGTACGGAACTGGTTCGCTTTACAAATTCAAATGAAATTCTGGATGCCTGCAGTATCCCATTAGGTTGTGTGAGATTACAGCAAATGGAACAACCAAACATCGCAGCAAAAGAAGCTATTCAAAAAGTAAAACAACATCACCCTTCTTTAACTCCTTGTACACAGGCAATTGGAGTGGGAGGAACTATCAGAGCCTGCCGTATGGCATGTAATCTTTTGCATCATAGCGATCACACATTTACTTCAGAGGATGTATATGACCTTTATACAGGTTTACAAGAGAATAGAAAAGAATACTGGGAGGCAGTTCATAAAACAGTTACTGCAGACAGAATACCTGTTCTCTTACCTGGATTATCCATGTTTGCAGAATTAAGTAAAGCCTTTGGAATCACACATTTCCATAATAGTAAATATGGTGTAAGAGAAGGATTCCTATTACATTTTGTTTTAAAAAGAGTATAAAACATGCAGAAGAATGTAAAAATTCTTCTGCTTTTTAAATACGAAAAAATCCCAGAGTTTAATACCCTGGGATTTTCTAAGCGATTACTTATTTCTGAGCCATTGCAGCTACTTCAGCAGCAAAGTCATCCTGTTTCTTTTCGATACCTTCACCAACTGTGTACTTAACGAAGGAAACAACTTCAGCATTGTTTTCTTTTAAGTACTGACCAACTTTCTTATCCTGATCCAGGAAGAAAATCTGATCAACCAGGCACATATCCTGAAGTTCTTTGGAAAGACGTCCTTCAACGATACCAGCCTTAACCTTTTCAGGCTTGTTAGCAAGTTTTTCATCAGAAGCTAACTGATCCATGAGAATCTGACGTTCATGAGCGATGACTTCCTGTGGCATTTCATCTCTGGAAACATATGTTGGATTCATGGAAGCAACCTGCATGGACATATTCTTAGCAAGCTGAGCATCATGAGAACCCTTTACAACTGTTAAAGCGGAGATTCTTCCACCCTGATGCATATAAGCACCGAATTCTTCATCATCAGTCTTTTCAACGATTGCAAACCTTCTTAATGTAATCTTTTCACCGATGATAGCAACAGCATTAACGAATGTATCGTTTAATGTGCCATCTTCTGTTGTTAAAGCTAAAGCTTCTTCAACAGTCTTAGCATCGGACTTAACTAATGTATTTAATGTTGTGTCTAATAAAGCTAAGAATTTGTCATTCTTGGAAACGAAGTCTGTTTCGGAGTTAACTTCGATAATAACAGCCTTGTTGCCATCAACTAAGATTCTGCTTAAACCTTCAGCAGCAACTCTGCCTTCCTTCTTAGCAGCGTTTGCAATCCCCTTTTTACGTAACCAGTCAACTGCCTTAGCCTGATCTCCTTCACATTCAACCAGCGCCTTTTTGCAGTCTAACATACCAGCACCTGTTTCTTCACGAAGTGCTTTGATCATTGCAGCTGTAACTGTAGCCATGACTTACTTAGCCTCCTTAGCTTCTGCTGGAGCTGCTGTTGTTTCAGCATTTTCTCCTTCAGCCTTTGTATTACGGTTGTCTCTACGGAAAACTCTGCGTTCTCCATTGTATTTACCGTTGCCTCTCTGCTGAGCCATCTGAGCACGACGTTCTTCGAATCTCTGTCTCTTCTTACGTTCGTATTCAGCAGCCTGAGCTTCAACGTTGATGATAACATCTTTCATTGTGATGTCTTCTACTGTTTCATCTTCCTGGTGAGCAACTTCTAATACACCACCCTTAGCTTCTACGATTGCATCAGCAACAACAGAAACCATTAACTTGATGGAACGAACTGCATCATCATTAGATGGAATTGGGTAATCTACTAATGTAGGATCAGCATTTGTATCGATTAATGCAAATACAGGGATACCTAACTTACGTGCTTCAGCAACAGCATTGTGCTCTTCCAGTGGGTCAACGATGAATAAAGCATCTGGTAACTTCTTCATTTCTTTGATACCACCTAAGAAGTTTTCTAATTTATCTTTCTGCTTTAATAATAAAGCCTGTTCCTTCTTAGTGTAACGTGTGATAGTTTCGTTAGCTTCCATTTCTTCAATATCTACTAACTTTTTGATGGACTTCTGAATAGTTCTGAAGTTTGTTAATGTTCCACCTAACCATCTCTGGTTTACATAGAAACTTCCGGAACGAATAGCTTCTTCAAGAACGATTGCCTGAGCCTGTTTCTTAGTACCAACAAATAATACCTTTCCACCGTCTTCAGTAATCTTCTTTAATGCATCATAAGCTTTATCTAACTGAGCTTGTGTTTTTGCCAAGTCAATGATGTACACATTGTTCTTAGCAGTGTAAATGTACTGCTTCATTTTTGGGTTCCATTTACGTGTCTGATGACCGAAATGAACGCCATTTTCAAGCATCTTTCTCATTGAAACAACAGTCATAATTTTATATACCTCGCTTTCCGTTGTTATCCGCCACAGTTTCCAACACCATCAACATATCTGTATATGCACGGGACAGTGAATCCACTGTGTGAGACGTACACTTTTTCCACAATAAAAAAAGTGCCGACGTAATAATAGCATAGTCTTGCTATAGAAGAAAGCACTTTTTCATTTATTTATCGTGTTTTTTCGCATGTGGATGTGCACTTTCCACCACTTTTCTTAAACGGTCCTGAGTGACATGTGTATATATCTGTGTTGTAGACAGATTGGCATGTCCCAGGAGTTCCTGTACATCTCTCAGTCCTGCACCATTATCCAGTAAATGTGTCGCAAAAGAATGTCGTAACATATGCGGGTGAACATGCATATACAACCCTGCATTTACTGCCGCCTTATCCACAATCATCTGAATGGCTCTTTCAGAAATGCCTTTTCCTTTCTGATTCAGAAAGACAAGCCCGTTGTCTTTTGTATCTTGTAACAAATATGGTCGGACCTGTTGCAGATAGACTTCAAGAAGCTGACAGCAACGAGGATAAAATGGAACCATTCTTTCTTTATTTTCTTTACCAAGTACTTTTAAAACTGAGTTTTCCGTATCTACATCCTGTACTCGTAAACCTGCAGATTCTGATACACGTAATCCACAGGCATACATCGTTTCTATGATACATCTGTTTCTTACTTCTGTTGGATTGCTGAGATCAAAGGTATTCAGCATAGCTTCTACCTGATCAAATGTCAGATACTCCGGAAGATGTCTTGGATTTTTAACCGATTTAAATGGTTTTACCGGATTGTTTTTTATCCCTTCATACTGATTACAGTATTTGTAAAAAGATTTTAATGCAGAAAGATTTCTGGAAAAAGAAGCATTGGATAATGCCTGTCCTCCAATTTCTCCGCTTCTCAGGGCAAGGATATAGTCTGAAATCAATGATTTATCCACCTTTTCTAGAGAAAATACTTTACGTTCTTCCAGATAACTAAGAAAACGTTGTATATCTCTGCAATAAGCATTCTGCGTATCAATGGATCCGGTACCGTTTCTTTTCACATACTGCAGAAATCTTTCCAGAACCACATCAAAGTTCATGAGAATCCATCAGTTCTTGGATAATTCTTTCAGATTGTGGTGCATAGGCATTCTTGCGATCTTTTTTCTTAAATGTTCCTTCCAGATGCATAATGCCGAAATTGGCATTCATAGGCTGGAAATGTTTACTGTCTGCATGAGTGATGTAATGGCTCATCGCACCCAGCATTGTCAAAGGACCAGGTATGCATACTTTTTCATTATGCATAACATGTGCAAGATTGATACCTGCAAGCATTCCACTGGCACTGCTTTCAATATACCCTTCTACTCCAGTCATCTGTCCTGCAAAGAAAAGAGTGTCTCTGTCCTTGAACTGATAACTTTCTTTCAGGTAAATCGGAGAATTGATATAGGTATTTCTGTGCATGACACCGTATCTGACAATCTCAGCATTTTCAAGACCCGGTATCATATGAATAATACGTTTTTGTTCAGGCCATGTCAGATGCGTCTGAAAACCTACAATGTTGTACAAAGAAGCTTCTGCATTATCCTGTCGAAGCTGCACTACGGCATAAGGACGCACACCGTCTTTTTCCAGTCCTACAGGTTTCATAGGACCAAATAACAATGTATCCTTACCTCTTTTAGCCATCACTTCAAAAGGCATACAACCTTCAAAGTATACTTCTTTTTCAAACTCATGGAGTTTAGCGGTTTCAGCAGTAATCACCGCCTGATAAAATGCAAAGAACTCCTCCTGACTCATAGGACAGTTAATGTAATCTGCACTTCCTTTATCATATCTGGATTTTTTATATGCTTTTGAAAAGTCTATGGATTCCTTTGTAACAATTGGCGCAGCGGCATCATAAAAATAACAATATTCTTCATGAATAATACCAGACATCGCCTCAATCATTTTTTCAGAGGATAAAGGGCCCGTTGCAATCACACATGGTCCTTCAGGAATTCTATCCACTTCTTCATGAATGACTGTAATATTCGGATCCTGCTCAATCTTTCTGGTTACATATTCAGCAAATTTGTTTCTGTCTACTGCAAGGGCACTTCCTGCAGGTACACTTGTTGCATCTGCTGCTTCCATAATCAGAGAACCTATCATTCTCATCTCATGCTTTAAAACACCTACAGCATTTGTAAGAGCATCACTTCTCAAAGAATTGGAACATACCAGTTCCGCAAAATTTTCATTATGATGTGCATCTGAATACTTTACAGGTTTCATTTCATACAGATCCACCTGTATACCCCTTTTACTCAGCTGGTATGCCGCTTCACATCCGGCAAGACCTGCACCAATAACTATCGCTTTACTCATGATTTCTTTGTCCTTTTTCGTGTTGTTGTCTTTGTTGTTTTAGTTGTAGTTTTCCTTGTTGTTGCCTTCTTTGCAGTCGTTTTCTTTTCGGCTGTTTTTTTGGCTTTTGGAACAATTCTTTCTCCCTGCAGATTCTCCATGTAATTACACTTTGGATAATTACTGCATCCCACAAAGTAAGTGCCATAACGTGACTTTCTCTTAATCAGCTCAGCACCACATTCAGGACATGCCTTTCCAATTGGTTCCGGCTTTTCTTTTTCCTTTGTTTCAAGAGGTCTGGAGTATTTGCATGTCGGGAAATTAGAACAGGAAATAAACTTTCCATATCTTCCCTGACGAATTACCAGTTCTCCACCACAATCCGGACAGATTTCTCCAGTCTTTTCAGGCTGAATTTTTTCCATACCTTCATAAGCTTTATTCAAAAGCGGTTCAAAGGTATTCCAGAAATCTGTCAGAGTTTTCAATTCTGATTCCTTACCTTCAGCAATTTCATCCAGGTTGGTTTCCATCTGAGCCGTATATTTTACATTGATGATTTCAGAGAAAAACTCATCCAGTTTTTCAGTTGTCAGAATGCCCTGTTCTGTAGGTTTGAAAACTTTAGTGCGGCTCTTTTCGCTGGCTCTTTCCAAAGTTACATATCCTCTCATCTGAATGGTTTCAATGATCATGGCATACGTACTTGGTCTTCCGATACCTTCTTCTTCAAGATCTTTAATCAATTTAGCTTCTGTATAGCGTGCAGGTGGTTCTGTAAAATGCTGATTCTTTTCAAGTAAGGTGGCAACCAGTTGCTCACTCTCATTCAATACAGGTAATACAACGTCTTTGGATGTATCATATGCCTTATACACTTTCAGATATCCATCAAAAGTTAATGTAGAACCATTGGCTGTAAAATCATATCCGTTTTGAGACAGAGTAACCGCAACACTGTTAAATTTAGCAGGAGCCATCAACGAAGCAAGAGCTCTGCAATAAATCATCTTATACAGACGATACTGTTCGTTGGTTAAATGATCTTTGATTTTTTCCGGTGTATTGGCAATGCTTGTAGGTCTGATTGCTTCATGTGCATCCTGGGCATTGGCATCATTCTTAGCATGGTAGTACCCAAGATATTCTTTACCATATTCCTGTTCGATCCTGTCTCTTGCAGCATAGATAAAATCATTGGAAAGTCTTGTACTGTCGGTACGCATATAGGTAATCAGACCTTCCTGACCATTTCCAATATCCACACCTTCATACAGTCTTTGAGCAATGGACATGGTTCGTTTAGCAGCAAAGCCAAGTTTGGTACTTGCTTCCTGCTGTAAGGTACTCGTAATAAATGGTAAAGGCTGTTTTCTGGATCTTTCCGTTGTCTTTACAGCGGATACAGTAAACGGACCCTGTACGGCATTATAGGCTTCAAGAGCTTCTTCTTCATTATGCAGTTCTGCTTTTTTACCATGAATTTTGGATAAGCTTGCATGGAAAGGAATATCTTCTTTTTCAAAATCTGCATCCAGCGTCCAGTATTCTACCGGAATAAATGCATTAATCTGTTTTTCTCTTTCTACAATCAGTTTTAAGGCAACACTCTGCACTCTTCCTGCAGACTTTGACTTGATTTTGTTTTTTAACAGCATACTCAGCTTAAAACCGATGATTCTGTCCAGAATACGACGTGTTTCCTGAGAATGTACAAGATCCAAATCTACTTTTCTTGGAGCTTTAAAAGCCTCCTGAATAGCTTTCTGTGTAATTTCATGGAAAGCGACTCTGTCAACATCTTCTTCCTGCAAACCCAGCACCTGAGATAAATGCCAGGAAATAGCTTCTCCCTCTCTATCAGGGTCGGTCGCAAGATATACTTTATCTGCTTTTTTTGCATCTTCCTGCAATTCTTTGACTACATCCTGTTTGTCTTTTGAAATTTCATAAACCGGTTCAAAATTGTTTTCAATATCTACTCCCAGTCCACCCTTTCCTTTAATCGCAAGATCGCGAATATGGCCTTTACTGGAAACAACTTTAAAATCTTTTCCAAGGTATTTCTGAATTGTTTTAGATTTTGATGGTGACTCTACTATGACTAAGTTTTTCATGCAAACCTCACTTTTCTTCTATCTATGTTTAAAGCTGATTGAAATCATATAGTATTTGTGCCCCTTCGTCAATCAATCGATTACAACCTTGCCCATCTGTAGTATCAAAAGGATAAGGTATACTGTAAATCTCTCTGTCCATTTCCAGAGCGTAATTGACTGTGAGCATAGTTCCGCTTCTTAATGCCGCCTGTGTCACAAACAGCCTTTCTCCAAGTGCTGCTAAAATGCGATTTCTGACAGGAAAATTTTGTTTTCTTACAGGTGTATAAAAAGGAAATTCACTTAAGATAAGACCTCCCGCTTCTATAGCACTGTATAAATGCCTGTTACAATACGGATATTGATAATACAACCCATGACCGACAACTGCAATAGTTTTCCCTCCATTTAATGCGGATTCATGTGCTATGGCATCTACTCCTTTTGCAAGTCCCGATGTAATAACATACCTCTTTTTCAAGGCATTCGTAATCCTTTGTGTAGTCTTTTTTCCATAATCACAGACATTTCTCGAACCAACTATTGTTACTTTAGGTAATGCCAGCAACGAGATATCTCCTTTATAAAAAACTACAAAAGGCGGGTCTTTCAGATCCTTCAGACTTGATGGATATTCTTTATCCAGTACCGTAATATACTTTTCCTGTATATGTTGATAAGGAACTGTTTCCCTGACCTGTAAAGCTTTATATATCTTATTCCAGTTACCCTCATAGGCATAAGACAATTGTGCAAGATATGTTCGCATTTTGATTTCCTCCTCACTATATATATTTGTAAAAACAGCACATTTATTTACACTGAATTGAAAAATATGTATTCTATTTTTATGAATAAAGAAAACGCAAGAAAATACGGCTTACAAAAAAGAAAAGCACTCAGTGCAAAGGATAGAAAAGATAAATCCCATGCCATCTTTCTGCAGCTACTGCCCTTTCTTACTAACGCAGAACATATAGGCTGTTATATACAAACAGGTTACGAAGTAGAAACACAAAATATTCTGGAGTGGTGTTTTCAGCACAGCAAACATGTCTGTGCCCCTAAAGTGACAGGCAATACTCTGCAGTTTTTCGAAATTCAAAGTTTTCAGGATTTAAAAGAAGGAAGTTATCATATTAAGGAACCTATCACAAAAGAAACAGCAACTATACAGGACATAGATCTCATGCTTGTACCTCTAAGTGCTTTTGATCCATCTGGCAACAGGTGTGGGTATGGCAAGGGCTATTATGACTCCATCTTAAAAGACTGTAAAAAGACAATCGGACTGGCATATAATTGTCAGAAAGTGAATACTATAGACTGTGAAAAGCATGATATCCCTTTACACATGATAATAACTGAAACCACCATGTATACATGTACATCCAACAGATGCTTACAAAAATAAAAATGGGTTGATAACCTCAATCCATTTTCTTTATCTGTGACACCTTAATATGCATATTTTTAAAATAAAGACAGCTGATGGTGTGATACAGGACCAAAGCTTCTTCTGTGTATAGGTGTGATGCCATACTTTTCAATAGCTTCCAGGTGTTGCCTGGTAGGATATCCTTTATTCTTTGCAAACCCATATTCAGGATACTGTTTATCATATTCCAGCATGATGCGGTCCCTTGTCACCTTGGCTAAAATACTTGCTGCTGCAATACTGATACTTTTCTGATCCCCCTTTACCAGATCAATTACCTCACGGTCTTCAACAGACGGTAAAGGCATGGCATCTGTTAATATCACAGGAGCCTTACTGTCTATGGCAAGCTGTGTCATGGCACGTTGATCTGCTCTGTAGATATTGTAAGTATCAATATCTTTTTCACTGACCTCCCAGATAGAAAACCATAAAGCATCTTCCTGAATCGTCTGAAACAAAGCATCTCTTTTCTTTTCACTCAAAGCTTTGGAATCATATATATCCGGATTTTCATATCCTGCAGGAAACACAACCGCCGCAACAGATAGCGGACCTGCAAGAGGTCCTCTTCCTGCTTCATCTATACCGCAGATTAACTTATTTTCCTTCCAGTATAGATGTTCATATTCATTCGGACAGACTTTCTTCATATACCGGCCTTTCCAGTGTCATACCACCATATCTGGCTTTTCTGAATTCGTGCAGAAAAACAATTGCGGCTCTTTTAGTGTCCAGTTTTCCATCATTGCCTAATAGATTCCTCTTAAAAGCAATGGCTTTCAACATACCATTCGGATTCACATCCTGCACATCAAATTCATTTTCAAGAACTCCAGGGTAGTATTCCTGAATGGAACGGATAGTATCCATCGCAATAAATTTCAGATCAAGAATATTTTCATTGATAGAACCGCATGCCGCAAGCAAAGAACCAGTTTTCTGATCGGTAAACTTAGGCCATAATACACCAGGCGTATCCAACACATCCAATATAGGATCTGCATGAATCCATGTCAGACTCTTTGTTACCCCAGGTTTATCTGCAGCCTTTACAGTGTTTTTACCGCAGATTTTATTAATCAGTGTACTTTTCCCACAGTTAGGAATACCTGCAATCATCGCTCTTGTGGCACGTGGGCGAATGCCTTTGGCTTTCTGTTTTTCCTGCCATGGCTTCATCAGCTCATTACAGATGCGCACCACTTTTCTACCTGCCTGATTATCATGAGAAATATCCAGACAGATAGCTCTTTGATTATTTGTTTTAAAATAGGTTTCCCATTGTCTGCAGGCTTCTTTATCTGCAATATCCAGTTTGGATAAAACAATGAGTCTTGGTTTATTTGGCGCCATTTCCTGCAGAATAGGATTAGCACTTGCCATAGGTATACGTGCATCACGTATTTCAACGATCATATCTACAGCCTGCAGTCTTTCAAGCATCTGCCTGCGTGCCTTTTCCATATGCCCCGGATACCAGTTAATATTTGTCTGTTTGTTGTTATCGCTCATGCAAACTCCTTATTACCATGTCTTAATGCCTGCTTCAGAAAATGGAAACAGGACAAATAATCCTTTAGAAGATATTTTATCTTTGTGAAACGGTCCATACACCCTTGAATCACTGGAATTAGGACGATTATCTCCAAGACAATAATACTCATCTTCCCCTAAAGTAATGGAAGCTATATCAGAAGTAAAACTGTTTCCGTATTCCTGTATATAGTCCTGCCTGTATTCTTCATCAAAGAAAGGTTCCTGTACAGCTTCTCCGTCAATATATAACTGATCCTGCCTGTATTCTACCGTTTCTCCTGGAAGTCCTATAACCCTTTTCACAATGTATTCATTTTTTTCGGGGATATGAATAATGACTATATCAAATCTTTTGATATTACCAATGGATTTTCCAAGCACATTGGAAAAAGCAAAATCTCCATCTTTCAAAGTTGGAAACATACTGCTTCCTTTTACCTGTACGGGTCTTACAAGGAAATGAAACACAACAAATATGACTACAAAGGAAATGACAATATCTCTTATAAATTCTATAAACTCTGTCCAAATAGAGTTTTTTTCTGTTTCTTTATCTCTCATGTTTTTTATTTTACCGCAAAAAGTATAAAAAAAGAATATCGCCACCACAGACGATACCCTTTCTTTGATTAACGACGATCTTCTTTGATACGAGCGTTCTTAGCAGACAGTCCCTTGAGGTATGTCAGCTTAGCTCTTCTTACCTTACCATGACGAACGACTGTAATCTTGTCGATGATTGGAGAGTTAACAGGGAATGTTCTCTGAACTCCAATACCACTGGAAATCTTACGTACTGTGAATGTAGCACCAATTCCACCATTGGACTTGTCAACTACAACACCTTCGTATGCCTGGATTCTTGTCTTCTGACCTTCACGGATACGAACGTCAACCTTTACAGTGTCACCAACTTTGAAAGCTGGAATGTCAGAACGTAACTGGTTCTGAGTAATCTTGTCAACTAAACTAAGATTCATTTCAATTTTCCTCCATATATCTAGTAATCATTTGCTCATAATCAAACAGAAACGACCAGCGGAACAAAGACGCGTTTTACGCAATGGATAGGTTACCATAGACAATAGAAAACTTCAATGTTTTCTTACATTTTCCACCGTTAAAACACTATTCACTGTTGAAGCCTGTAATACAACATCAATACTGTCTGTACGTATACAGTCATAAAAGTCCTGTTTTGGAAACACTGACTGCTGCAAAGGATCGAAAAACTTCTTTCCATCCGTTTCTTTTAAAGACTGACATAATAGTTCCATATGCTGCACAGGACTACCTTGCAGTAAAGATTGTATGTACCTTGCACATAATTCATCTTCGTCTGTTTTCTGACTGCCATTCAGTCCCATTGCCACAAGTGAAACCTTATCAGGATGTATACTGCGTATATACTCAGCCACAGCCTTTGCATTTACTAGAGCACCCGTCAGTACCCTGTCTGCTTTTATACAGCTGACAAGTCCCTGTACCCCTGCACTGGTTGTATGAATCACACATTTTCCATATAAATCCAGAGAAGAAACCTGACTTGGAGAATTCCCCACATCAAAACCTTCTACGATTTTACCATTCCTTTCTCCGCATAAAATGTATTCCGGATGCTGCTGTTTTAATGCAAATGCTTCTTCCACTGTCTTAACAGGAAAAATCTTTTTTACCCCCTTTTGAAACATATACGCTTCCAGAGAAAAGGCTCTGAATACATCAATGACAACAACTGTGCCTTCAGCTTTTTCTGCACCTGACAACAGGTGATATATCTCTACCTTCATAACACTAAGTATAGTACAATGACTTGCTAAAATGTTGAAATATATATATTATTTAACTAATTAAATAAGGAGAACATTGATGGCTGAAAATAAACTTTATTATCCATTTGATTATAGACATCATTTAGTATACTCTGTTGCTTTATACGGAAATAACCATCCTTACATTATCAAAGGTCATCTGGTATTACGTACGTATTACACGGACGATTCCAAGAAAAAAATAGACGTAGCCCACACTTCAGATGCAGTCATGGATACAGTTTTCTTTGAAACTAACAAAGTCATTCGTGAACAGCTGGGAGATGGCTATAATGGCAGAAGAGAACTCGTGGAACTATCTATTCCTGAACTTGGAAAACAGTACCGTATTATTTATAATGCAGCAGAATTGCCTTCTATTCGCTATGATGATCAGATTGGTCTTCTTTCCTACAGAGATCCAAGTGCAAGAGGTGTTGCTGTCATTATGAAAAGAGATCCCGAAAAAGGAATTCAATGGTTAAATGAGCCTGAGACAAGAGAAATTGTCAGAAAATTGCAGACATTATCCAAATAAAGCTTCTACCTGAAGCTTTTTTCTTTTCACCTTACGTAACCCACCTATGTATAAACCCCGCATGCTGTCATTACAACAAGCTCGCGGGGTCGTTTTATACATATAACGGAAGATAACTATTCATCAAGTGTATCTTTGGTAAAGACTTTATAAATCATCGGATGCGAAGTACACATATCTTCAATACGAATAGCCTGCAACAGTAACTGCTTTGCATCTTCAAGATATGTATCCTCATTTACATATAAAGTACATAACGGCTGACCAGCTTTGACTCTGTCTCCGCATCTGACTTTCATTACAAGACCTACGGAAGGATCAATGGTATCCTCTTTCTTTGCTCTGCCTGCTCCTAATAACTGTGCAGCTGTACCAATGCTTTCTGCCTGCATACTGGCAATCACACCATCTTTTAGAGCACATACATCAATATGCTGTTTAACTTCTACAAGTTTTTCCATACCTTCACATGTAAGATAGGAGGCGTCTCCTCCCTGTAAAGTGATCATATGCTGCAATTTTTTAAGTCCGCTGCCATCCTCAATTTTCTGTCTGAGAAGCTTTCTTCCTTCTTCAAGATCAGAAGTAATACCACTGACAAGTAACATATGTTCTCCAAGGACCATACATACCTCATATAAAGGATCCGTCTCAGGAATCTTACCACTTAATAATTCTACAGCTTCCTGTACTTCCAGGGCATTACCAACAGCATTCCCCAAAGGCTGGTTCATATCCGTCACAAGTGCACATACTTGTTTATTCAGCAATGTACCTATTTTTACCATTGTGCGTGCAAGTCTGTACGCCTCTTCTTTTGTACGCATAAACGCACCACTTCCAGTTTTCACATCAAGAACAATAGCATCTGCACCGCTGGCAAGCTTTTTGGACATGATACTGGACGCAATCAGTGGAATGGAACGAACAGTCGCAGTAACATCTCTTAAGGCATACATCTTTTTATCTGCCGGTACAAGATTACCAGTCTGACCGATAACAGCCACACCGTTTTCTCTGACAATGTTTTTAAAGGATTCCATGGATTGTTCAACACAACAACCCGGGATAGATTCCAGTTTATCCAAGGTACCACCGGTATGTCCAAGACCCCGTCCACTCATTTTAGCAACAGTTCCACCACATGCTGCAACAAGCGGAGCAACAACTAATGTGGTTGTGTCTCCTACCCCTCCGGTACTGTGTTTATCCACTTTCACTCCGGGTAAATCACTGAGATCCACAATATCTCCTGAATGCATCATTGCCATTGTAAGATCGGCAATTTCCTGATCAGTCATGTCTTTTTGTAAAATAGCCATCATCATGCTGGACATCTGATAGTCAGGAATATCTCCTTTTACAAAGCCATTGACCATCTCTTCAATTTCCTGTTTTGTCAAAGCACCACCATCGGCTTTTTTTTCAATTACATCAACAAATCTCATATTTCATTATCTCCATAGTATTTAAAAAATAACTTATACTATGATTATTTCACATTCTGAAAATAATTCAAGCAAGCAAAACAAGATATTGGTACATAAAGATGAAATGACATACACTTCCTGCTAGTACAAAGCAATGGAAGATTTCATGATTTCCAAATCCGTGTACAGGACGTTCAAAAATAGACAGCTTCATGGCATATACAATAGCCCCAACAGAATAAAGAATACCACCTGCCAGCAACCACATAAAACCAGCAAAAGGAATAGAAGCTACAATATCCTTCATAAAGAATACACATGTCCATCCCATACATGTATAAATCACAGAAGATACCCATTTAGGACATGTCACAAAGCAGAATTTGAAAATCATTCCCAAAATAGCCATTGTCCAGACAGACGCAAATAAAATCAGCCCTTTTGTCCCTCCCACTGCAATTAAAGCCACAGGCGTATAAGAACCGGCAATCATGATGAATATCATCATATGATCAATCTTTTTAAGTATTTTATTCACTTTATAAGAGATACTGAAGGAATGATATACGGTACTTGCACTATATAGCAGAATCATGCTCAGCATAAAGATCATGTAGGCAATCAGATCCATTCTTGTCGCATCATACTGACTTGCATGTATAAGTAAAACCGGCATGGCAAAGATACTGCAAACAGCACCAATCAAATGCGTTAATGCGCTCATTGGGTCTTTTACTGTAAATAATTTTTCTTCCATAAAAGGTGAGTTTTTTGGTAGTACTGTCATATTCTATACCTCCTGATATCCTGTCATCGGTTTTTCATTAACTCCTATTAGTATGTTAGAGGTTTTTGAATAACCTGTCAAGAGATAATCCAAGTGCTATTGCATAGTTTAAAGAATCCATTTATACTAAAAGCATGAAAAACATACAGAACATACAGGCTTTACAGGACTTTCATTTACCTGCATACGCTGAAATACCTGATGTCGGATTATATCTTGAACAGGTAGTAAAATATATCAACAGCTTCTTTACAGATTTTGAAGAGATGAACATCACCAGTTCGATGGTCAGTAACTATGTTAAAAGTAAACTGGTTTCCAGTCCGCATAAAAAAATGTACAGCAGAGATCAGATAGCCACATTATTTTTCATTGCCATCGCAAAAAACGTACTGTCCATGGAATATATTCGTATCTGCCTTCAAAACAGAACTACTCTGTCTGCTACTGAGGAAGCCTATTCTCTTTTTAAAGACAGAATGCTTGCGACAGTACATGGATTTCAGGATACCTCTGTGATTTCTTCTAATTTCTCTTCAGATGAAGAAACAGCTCTGAACAACATCACAATTGCTGTAGCACATAAAATGTATCTGGAAAGATATTTTGCACAATACAAACAGGCATAACGTTCACAAGCCATCATGAGGGTTCACGATGGCTTTCTTACATAAAAAAACATAACCATAAATGCCATCACATTCATTAGTTATGTTTCAGATAATCATTTACTGTCTGAATTTACCTCTTTCCCTTTTTTCATCCATACAAATATACTCATATACAGGCAGAAACTCAGAAATGTTCATCTTTAAACGGTATTGAGTGAAAATACGTTCCATTATGACACTGATTTTTTCTTCTTCCGGCTGCGATAAAATAATCAGATATTGCATTTCACTGTACCTTGTACATATATCTACTTTGCGAATAGTATTTTGAATAGCGTCTCCCATTGCGGATAACGCCTGTTCTATTTCATCAATAGATAGCATGATATCTGAGGATGGTTTCATCGTCACCATCACAAGATAGCATTTCCAGTGATTGCGTAAACTCAGCTGACGAATATATTCAAACTGCTTTGTAAATTCTCTATAATCCAGATTCAAAGCACCAGTATAACTGCCACTCTTCTGTAAAGCATCTGCAATCTGTTGAAGGTTATTTACACTTGCAGTTCCATTAGTGGATGCCTTAATAATTTCATCAAAGAAAGAGAACTGGTTCTTTCCATTCTGTTTTACAAAATATAAAGCTTTATCCGCCTTTGTATAACAATCTGCAAAGGTATCCTGTACAGTACTCATGCATAAACCTGCAGATAGAGATGCGAAATGAATTTCAGCATCATTTTCAGTCAGTTCATAGAACTGTCTGAAAAGTTCCGACATGATCTGTTTAATCTGTTCACGAGAATCATTCGGAAGAAACAGAAGGAATTCATCGCCCCCAAGACGACAAGCTGCAGCATTTGCATTAAACTGTGTCAGTAAAGCACCCAGGGTTTTCAAAGCACGATCTCCTGCCTTATGCCCATAGAGGTCATTGATTTTTTTAAGATTATCCATGTCTATAAAAGCAAGACAGCCTTCAGATTTTTTCATGGCATGGGCAATCAGAATTTCTCCCAGATTTCTGGATGGAAGACCTGTCAGCATGTCATAACTCTTCTTATCTTCCTGTCCTTTAAAAGCATTTACGACGTCTGCTATAAACCTGTTCATCGTTAATTCATAGGATGGAACAGGGAAATCATGATGAGTATTTGTATCTGCTTTGGCAACAGCCGATTCCAATTTTCCTTCTTCCATCAACCGTAAAAAAATCTGTGCAATTTCAGGATCAAACTGCGTACCGGCATTCTGAGATATTTTTTCTTTAATGGTTTCCACAGGAAGAGCTTCGCGATAGATACGTCTGGAATGCATGGCATCAAAGCAATTTGCCACAGACACAATCCGTGCATACAGTGGGATTTCCTTGCCTTTCAAACCATCCGGATACCCTGTTCCATCATATCGTTCATGATGACTTCTTGTCACTTCTGATAGATGAGGAACCATAGTAACACCTTTCAGTATATTTGCACCAATAACAGTATGTTGTTTTATCAAAGTATATTCATCTTCAGTAAGCCTTCCCGGCTTATTCCAGAGATGGTCAGGAATACCTATTTTGCCAATATCATGTAAATACGCACAGTTTTTCAGGGTTTGAATTTCTTCCTCGCTCCAGCCAAGTTCCTCAGCAATTAAAGCAGCATATTCCGCCACTCTTTGAGAATGTCCGCGAGTATACTCATCCTTAGCTTCCACTGTCACAGAGAGCATTCTCATCATCTGTAATGTCATAGCCTCTGTCTGTTTCTGTTCTTTTTCAAGTTCCTCACGTCTGCGTGCAGCTTCCATTGCCTGTATATTCTCTATGGTACGCGTAAGATTCACTAACAGCAAAACCATCATTCCTACACCTACAAAAATACCGGATATGGTTGTCATAAAATATACAGATGCCGATTCAATACTTACACATAGAATAATCAGAAATAACCCCACCAGAAGAATATAATCTGATTTCAATTTACTTGAGCGAACATACAAACATAAATGTATAAACACAAGTAACAAAACAACCACAAGGATGCATTGCCCTATCGGAAGAGTCTCGATATAGTCTTTTATACCTGTGTAATATAATAAAGAACAAATCGTAAAATCAGCAAGAGCAACCATGCCAAGAAAAAGATATAAACGGCGATGTATTCCTTTTTGAATACTGTCCGCATAAAACAGCAATGGTAACGGGCACAGCATAATCATTACAAAGCATAACGACGCAAGTGCAGAAGCATTCGGGACAAGAATCTGGCGGATTTTGGATTCTCCAAGAATCCATACCGAACCCATAATCATACACCAGCCAAAATACTCCATTTCAAAGGTGGAATGATAGGCAAATCTTAAAGCCACACTGAATATCACAGAAGTCAGACCAGCCAGCAGAATAAAAACAGCAATATAGGTAGAAAAACCAAACTGATTATAAATATGTTGCCAGATATCTGTTTCACTTCCTGAATAAATCTGATTCACTACACCAGAATAATTAGAAGTATACGTGGTCAGCTCTATACGCAATTGTTTTCCCGCATCTTTATAGGAAGTGTTGCAGAAAACATACCGACTGGCTGAGTTTTTCCCTGCCATTCTAGTACTTTGTGTAGAATATTCCTGTCTTAATTCTCCGTCTATATATATCCTTACATCCTGTAAAGAAGAACGTATGGCAATACTGGATTCGTCATAATCCTCAGGCAGCATACTTATAAGTACCATAGTCTGCCCTGCAGGAACATCATACTCACCTGGTATGGCAATTTCTTCTGAAGATCCATCTCCCTTTTCCCAAAATACAGGATAGGAGTACTCAACAGATTCCGCTTGCAGAGTATTCTGCTGTTCATTTGCACCACAAAACTGCATGAAAAGAAACCAGCAAAAAACAGCTGCCATTAATACATAAAAAACTTTTTTCAAACCATCCAAAGTCAGCAGTTTTTTAGTCATGGAGAATCTCCCTTCCTGCAGATCCGCAATAAGATATACAACTATACAACCAGAAAAAAACCAACATTCCATGAAAAGTATACCATGGAATATTGGTCACATTTTTAAAACATATATAAAAATGACTGATACAGTATCATTTTTCTAATGGTGTACCGCATTCTGGACAATACCGGCCATTGGCATATTTTATAACAGTCCCGCAGGATGGACATTTTAAAATCTTCTTCAGGCAAATCAGTCCATACATACCATCAAACATGCACAACACACAAAAAATAACGCCAATACACTGTATCCACCACATGGAAAAATGCATACCAGACATTGTATACAAATCCATATTTATAAGCAGAAAAGCATTATTCCAATATAAGAGAATATATATACAGACCGGAAAGAATGCACAGTACAGAAAGTGGATATACATCGATCTGGATATTCTGTCTTTTTGAAGCAGCCCATGAAAAGCAGTCAATGCCTGAAAAATCAGCACGCCTTCTATCAGTACCCCTAAAATCAAATCTTCAAAAAGTGAACTTTTACCTAAAGGCAATATGAGTGGCACAGTTACATCCAAAACTCCAGTAATACATCCTAAAGAAAGATATAAGAAGACTGCATAATTGATCCAGAGAAGTATTTTAACCTTCTTCATGTTCTGCATCATACTTCTCCAGAAGCTTTTTTTCCTGTTTGGAAAGTGTATACTTTTCAAACAGATCAGGTCTTTGCTTTCTTGTCAGCAGTAAAGACTGTAATAAGCGATATTCTTTAATCTTGGCATGATTTCCGGAAAGTAAAACTTCAGGCACCTTATCACCTTTATAATCTGCTGGCTGTGTATATTGAGGATATTCCAGCAACCCCTGTTCATAGGATTCATCCTCGTAAGATTCCTGTTTGATACTTCCTTTCAGTAATCGCGTTACAGAGTCCACAATCACCATAGAAGCCAGTTCTCCGCCTGTCAGTACATAGTCTCCGATAGAGATCAGTTCATCACAATGCGTATTAATACGTGCATCCAGTCCCTCATAATGTCCACATAACAGTATCAGATGGTCTTTTGAAGATAATTCATGCGCCTTCTTCTGAGAATATGGAGTTCCTGACGGATTCATCATTATTGTATAGCTGTCAGCAACTTTAACGCTATCCAGCGCATCGAGTACAGGCTGACATTTCATCACCATGCCTGCCCCTCCGCCAAATGGTGTATCATCCACATGTTTAAACTTATCCTGTGCAAAGTCACGAATATTTACAAGTTCCACTTCAAGAATGCCTCTTTGAATACTTCTGCCTATAATAGAAGTATTCAGAAAGTTTTCATACATTTCAGGGAAAAGTGTCAGAATGGTTATCTTCATAGCAATCCCTCTACCACATGTATCACAATAATTTCAGATTCAAGATTTACCTCTTTCACAAAAGCAGGTACATACGGAACCAGAACCTCCTTTTTTTCAGTACGTATACGAAGATTCTTCTGTGCGCCAAGGGTTTCCTCCACATCCAGTACAGTACCTATGATGTTTCCTTCTTCATCTTTTACTGTAAGTCCAAGAAGATCCTGCACATAATATCTGCCATCCGTCAGTGGTTTTCTTTCACTTTTATCAATGAAAACATCACAGTTTTTATACTGTTCAATCTTATTGATGTCCAGATTTTCTTCAAACGCTACTAAAGGATACCCTTTATGTACTCTATAGGAATGTACGACAAAAGGAATGTAATTTCCTTCACTGCATATGTAAACACATGCACCTTTTCTGTATCTTTCTGTATCAAAATCAGAATATGACTGAATTTTCACTTCACCCCTGATACCGTGGGTGGTTACTATTTTACCTATCTTTATGTATTGCATGGCTTCATTATAACAAAAAAAGAACACACTTACGCATGTTCTTCCTTCCTCATTACTTGCAGAATTTAATAGAAACTCTCTTGCCAAATTTATGAGAAGCAACACCCATTACCTGACGTAAGCTGCTTGCCATAATCCCTTTTTTACCAATAAGACGGGCAACATCATCGTCACTTGCTTTAACTGTAAGAATAATTTCCTTACCGCTTTCACCTTCAGATGTAGAGATTTCAACTTTTTCAGGTTCATTGACCATTGGCTGAATGAGGTCCCATAGAACTTGTTCCAAGTCTGACATGGAATTACTTCTTTGCCTTTGCGGCGAGCTTCTGCTCATGGAACTCTTTCATAACGCCCTGACGAGATAAGATGTTACGAACAGTATCAGAAGGCTGAGCACCATTCTTTAACCAAGCCATAGCTTTTTCTTTATCTACAACTACTGTTTCAGGTTCTGTTGTTGGGTTAATAAAACCGATTGTTTCGATTTCACGACCATCACGACGTGTACGGGAATCCGCAACAACGATACGGTATCTAGGTGCTTTCTTAGCACCTGTTCTCTTTAAACGTAATTTAACTGCCATGTGAATATCCTCCTTGATTTCGTAGTTAGTATACTCATCATCTAATAAGGTGTCAAGTATTTTCACTTGACACCTTAACAATTTAAATTTTAAATTTTCTCTTCATTTCTTCCAGCTGCTTCGGATCAATATTTGCCTGCTTAGTCATGGAATTCATCATGTTTTCCAGGCTCTCTTCATTAAGGTTACCACTTCTTCCAAGTGCTCCGACTCTGTCCATGGTCTTTTTCATTTTTGTAAACTGATTCAGAAGTTTATTGACATCATTTAAGGATGTACCACTACCAGCCGCAATTCTTTTTTTCATGGTGGAACGAATCTTATCCGGATTCTGTCTTTCCCATTTTGTCATAGACTGAATGATAGCTTTAGAGTGCTTCATGGCACCACCTGTTTTGGATTCATCAATCAGACCAGCATACTGGTTCATTCCCGGCAACATTTTCATAATACCGCTTAAAGGGCCCATCTTTTCAATCTGTTCAAACTGTTTGAGCATGTCATCAAGATCAAACTGCCCGTTCATCATCTTTTCAGCAGCGCGCTGAGCCTCTTCCATATCCATCTTTTCCTGAGCTTTTTCTACAAGAGAAACAACATCGCCCATTCCAAGAATTCTGTCGGCCATACGGTCTGGATGGAAGACGTCCATATCTTCAATCTTTTCACCCTCACCGACAAACTTAACAGGAACATTGGTAATTTTCTTTACAGATAGAACTCCACCACCTCTGGAATCACCATCGAACTTGGTTACAACAAGACCAGTCAGAGGCAGTGCATCTTTAAATGCACCAGCCACATTGACAATATCCTGACCTGTCATAGCATCTACAGTCAGTAAGATTTCATCAGGATGCACCAGAGCATTAATCTGCTTTAATTCATTCATCAGTTCTTCATCAATGTGTAAACGTCCCGCAGTATCAATGATAACCGTATCAAAACCACTTGCCTTTGCATAGTTCATACCCTGCTTTACAGTTTCAAGCGCACTTGTTTCAGCACCGAGAGAAAAAACATCCACTTCGATTTCCTTGCCAAGTGTCTGTAACTGTTCAATCGCTGCAGGTCTGATAACGTCTGCTGCAATCATCAATACGTGACGTTCTTTTTTACGTTTAAAGATAGACGCAATCTTAGCTGCAGAAGTTGTTTTACCAGTACCCTGCAAACCTACCATCATTAAAGTAGTAATGCCTTCTTCTTTAAAATGCACTTCGGCATCTTCATTACCAAGCAACTCAATAATCTGATCATGTACAATTTTAACCAGCATCTCTCCTGGTTCTACTGAATTCAGAACATTTTCACCACGTGCTTTTTCTCTGACTTCCTCCAGAAAGTCTTTAACAATTTTGTAATTCACATCAGCTTCAAGTAATGCAAGTCGCACTTCCTTGAGCATATCTTCCATATTTTTATCTGTCAGTTTTCCTTTACCGACAACATTACGCATCGCACTGTTCAGGCGATCACTTAAAGAATCAAAAGCCATAAAAACCTCACTTCCTTTTCTATATTAGCATACTTGTTCTGCATTCAAGAATTGTTTTTGGAAATAAAGTTTCAATTCCATTCTGAAGAATATCCATTTTTCTAATTGCCATCCTTTCTTTCTTATCTTTTCTGAAAATGACACTAAAATTTTCATGTACCAAAGTGAATCAAATTGCTTGTTTTTATTCCTGTATGCCGTATAATTTGCTTGCTAGTTAAAAATAGTTGCGTTTCCAACTATTTTCGGAGGTTACCATATGAATGTCATTAAAAGAAGTGGTGAAGAAGTTACTTTCACCCCTGAAAAAATAGACGCTGCAGTACGTAAAGCAAACGCTGCAACAAACCCAAAGAAAAGAATTGATGATTCCACAATTACACAGATTGTCTCAAGAGTACTGCAAAAATGCAATTCCCTTCACAGATCTGTTGGTGTGGAAGAAATCCAGGATATGGTGGAAACTGAAATCATGGCTGAAGGTGGCTATGCAGTCGCAAAGAATTACATCACCTACCGCTATGAAAGAGCTCTTGTACGTAAAGCTAACTCCACAGATAAACAGATCCTTTCTCTGATTGACCGTAATAACGAAGAAGCCAAACAGGAAAACTCCAATAAGAACCCTACAGTGAACTCTACACAGAGAGACTATATGGCCGGTGAAGTTTCCAAAGATATAACTAAACGTTTCTTATTGCCAAAGGAAATCATTGAAGCTCACGAAAAAGGCATTATACATTTCCACGATGCTGATTACTTTGCTCAGCCAATGTACAACTGCTGTCTTGTCAATCTGGAAGATATGTTGCAAAACGGTACAGTCATTACTGAAACTCTGATTGAAAAGCCACATTCTTTTTCCACAGCCTGCAATATCGCCACTCAGATTATTGCTCAGGTTGCAAGTAACCAGTATGGAGGGCAGACAATCACACTGGCACATCTTGCTCCATTCGTAGAAGTATCAAGACAGCGTCATCTGAAAAATGTACGCCAGGAATTTATTGAAGCTAATATTGAAGTTAACGATGAAGCGGTAAAAAAAGTTGCTGAAGAACGTGTACGTAAAGAAATTAAAGATGGTGTACAGACCATTCAGTACCAGATTATTACATTGATGACAACCAACGGTCAGGCACCATTCGTCACAGTATTCATGTATCTTGATGAAGTTCCTGAAGGCCAGACAAGAGATGACCTTGCATTGATTATCGAAGAAATGCTCAAACAGAGAATGCTGGGTGTTAAAAATGAAAAAGGCGTATATATCACCCCTGCTTTTCCTAAGTTGATTTATTGCCTTGATGAAGACAACATCCACGAAGATTCTAAATATTACTATCTGACAAAGCTTGCTGCGGAGTGTACTGCAAAAAGAATGGTGCCAGACTATATCAGTGCCAAAGTTATGAAAGAATTAAAGGGCGATGTCTATCCATGCATGGGATGCAGATCTTTCCTGACTCCTGACAGATTTACAGATAAAGGTCTTGGCAATATGTCCAGCGCCATGAATTACGATGGCAAGCATAAATATTATGGCCGTTTTAACCAGGGTGTTGTTACTATCAACCTTGTAGACGTAGCATGCTCTTCCAAGGGTGATTTCGATACTTTCTGGAAATTATTTGATGAAAGACTGAATCTATGCTATAAAGCATTAATGATTCGTCACAACCGACTGCTTGGAACACCAAGCGATGTCGCCCCTATCCTATGGCAATATGGTGCGATTGCAAGACTTAAAAAAGGTGAAAAAATCGATAAACTGCTATTTAATGGGTATTCCACTATTTCTTTAGGCTATGGCGGATTATATGAATGTGTAAAATACATGACCAAAGAATCTCATACATCTGAAAAAGGACAGGAATTTGGTCTGAAAGTCATGCAACACTTAAACGATGCATGCAACAAGTGGAAACAGGAAACAAACATTGATTTCTCCGTTTACGGAACACCAATGGAATCCACCACTTATAAATTTGCAAAATGTCTGCAAAAGCGTTTTGGTATCATTGAAGGTGTTACAGACAGAAGTTATATCACTAATTCTTATCACATCCATGTAACTGAAAACATCAACGCATTTGACAAACTCACATTCGAATCTAAATTCCAGCAGTTATCTCCTGGAGGAGCAATCTCTTATGTAGAAGTCCCTAACATGCAGAACAATATCCCTGCCGTACTTGCATTGATAAAACACATCTATAATACAATCATGTACGCAGAACTGAACACCAAGAGTGACTATTGTCAGAAATGCGGATATGACGGAGAAATTCAAATCGTAGAAGATGAAAATCACAAATTAATCTGGAAATGTCCAAACTGTGGTAATACTGATCAAAACACAATGAATGTTGCAAGACGTACCTGCGGATATATCGGTACTCAATACTGGAATCAGGGAAGAACCGAAGAAATCAAAGAACGTGTCTTACATTTATAAGTAAAAAGAAAAAACCACAAATTCTGTGGTTTTTCTTTAACCGGAGAAAATGCATATGTACTATGGAACAATTAAAAAATATGATATTGCTGACGGAGAAGGCGTAAGAGTTACCCTCTTTGTTTCAGGATGCACAAATCACTGTAAAAACTGTTTTCAGCCTGAAACATGGAACTTTCACTATGGGCAGGAATATACCCAGGAAACAGAGAAAGAGATCCTGGAAGCCTTAAAACCAGACTATATTGAGGGATTAACCTTGCTTGGTGGAGAACCTTTTGAACAGGAAAATCAAAAAGCACTTCTGCCCCTCTTACGTAAAGTAAAACAAATGTATCCGGATAAAACCATCTGGTCTTATACAGGATTTATCTACGACAGAGATCTGGTACCTAATGGTAAAAGATACTTTGATACTACAGATGAAATGGTATCTTATCTGGATGTACTGGTTGATGGGCCTTTTGTAGATGAGCTCAAAAATATCTCTCTGAGTTTCAGAGGAAGTGAAAATCAGAGGGTCATCAATATGCAGGAAACTTTAAAACAGCACAGAATTGTCTTAAAAGAAGTCAAAAGGTAGTTGAAAAAACTACCTTTTTACGTTTTAAAAAGATGATCATTACTGACCATCTTCGGCACGCTTATTCAATAAAACCAAATGCATATCTAGGTTTGATCCAGTCGAGAAGAATATCTTCATTCTCTTTCAGATGACCCACTACATTGTACTGGTTGGATAATTCCATATCTTTGAGAATAATCCAGATTTCACCTCTGTAATGTTCAAGATTATCGTTAACGATAACAAGGTCTCCCCTGTGTACCATTGCAGATTCTCTCTTTCTTTCAGGGATTGGTTTTCCCTTGAAAATAACTCTAGGCATGGAAGAACGTACAATTAAATCATTACAGTCATCTCTGGACTCATGTTTGGAATAAAAAATGATTTCTTTTTCTGTATCTGTAATATCTTTTTCAAGTTCAACTTTCATATTGATCTTGGTAAGATCTGTTTTAGACAGAGTTTCCAGTTCTTCATCTGAGGCATAACAGTTGCCAATCAGAATATCCTGACAATAATTCATGGCATTCATATGCCTTAACTGCAGGTCTACCGGAAGATCTCTATGCATCTCGATTGTTGGAAGACCATCAAATACAGGCCACGGACCAAATGTATTTTCCTGATTGGAGGAAATGAAACTTGCCACACGTAACCCTGTCTTCTTATAGAAAGAATGCAGGTCAATATATCTTTGTAACCCCATACCTGTATGTCTTTGAGGGAAGAAGTTAGAACACATACACATATTTTCCTGATCTGCACCACATTGAATCATAAATGGGATATTGATAGATCCTGAAGCATTATATTCAATTTTCAGTCCATAAGAATTGTGTGTAATGGCAATATCTTCCTGATCTCCAAAATGACCGTCTAAGCGAATAATATCAAAACCAATTTTTTTAAAGACAGACAGATCATATGGCGTAGCACCTAGCTTTTTAAAAACATCAGGATTTGTATCTACAGAAACAGCCATATCATTCTCATGAGCCACACTGCATAATTCAGAGAAATTCTTCACCAGAGCATCCACATCTTCATTAACGCTTAAAAAGCATGTAAATACTCTTCTGAAACCTAATTTACCCGCTTTGCGAATATATGCATACATTTCCTCCTTTTTGGAGTGTTCCGGATATACGGAAATACCTAATCTTTTCATTTTTTCTTCACCTTTCAGAGTCATTTTTATCTAAAGACTCAATTTGCCACAAAGTTATGCACCTCAGCTTATTTAAGAACTAACCGTTCTTAGCATTATACAATGCAATCGCATACATCTTCGATTCTCCCAGTAAAATTATTTTTGCATTCTTTTCCCCACAAAACCACGAACCATCACATAAGATACTTGCCAGAGTTATAACAAATTTTGCTTATAGCATTTTAAGAAAAATCTGTATTTCCTATCCCTCCTTTGTATACATCAGCCTGTACCGCAAAGCCTGATAATTACTCTTTTTCTGGAAAATAACAGCTTCTGTATTTTCCAGTATAACCTGCATTTCCACACTTTTTCCACTTTGATCTGCCATTCCAACATCTATAACATGAGTATCATTGGACACAGTATAATATCCAGTATACGTAATACCATCAATATCTGTAAACGAGGCAGTTCCATCGTTGAGCAACTCAAGAGTTCTCTGATCATCTGAATACGTTCCCTCTATCACATAGGAAACTGGTTTGGGATACAGCATATATCCGATGCACAGTAATGCCAGAAGCACAAGAATACTGATACCTGCATATGGAAAAGCAGGATTTTTATACAGAGATATTTTATGTTTGTCAGGAATCTTAGAACCGCAATATCTGCAAAACTTACTGTTATCCTGAATCTGTTTATGACACTTTGGGCATTCCATACTAAGATATCCTCACAAATCTGTAACATACTCCAAGAGTATCTTTAACACTGTAAAGATACACAGTATTGCTTGTATATACCATATACGCATCTTCACTTTCTTCAAAAAGACCACCTAATACATCTTTGAGCATATACGTATACTCTGAATCCGTTTTATCACATTTACCTTTTATTTCAGGCTTCCACGTCAATCCACTCTCAGTGATTTTAAAATTATGATGCAGGACTATCGCAGGTTCTTCATTATCTTTATACATGGAATAATCCTGTTTATCATCAAAAACATACTTTCCGTCATTCTGCAAAGATAACGTACAGATTGTTTTTCCTGTTTCATCATACATAGCATACATACCTGAAGGGTATGAGCCTAAAGATCTGTAACTGAAGCTGACAAACAAACCCACACACACAAGAATTACGAGAAAGCACACCTTCTTAAAAGAAAAATATACGTGCTTTGGAACTGGTTTTCCACAATATGTACAGTAAGTATCGTTTTTCGAAATTGTATGATGACAATGCGGACAATTCATATCTCAACCTCTTTAGAAATTGTAATATACACACAATGAAAGTCAATGTCACTTTGTACCAACAAAAAAAAGCACTCCCTGAGAAGTGCTTCATAGACTATTCTACGCCAATAATAAACGCATATACCGGCTGTCCGCCATCCTGAACATCCACGTCAACATTGAAGTTATCTGTAATATAAGATGCAACCTCATTGACTTCCTGTTCACTGGCATCTTCACCTTTCAATAAAGTAACAATTTCAGAATCTTCATCAATCATTTCTTTAATGAGGCCTTTACAAGCTTCTACTTTATCTTTAGCTGTCAGTTTAATCTCCTTATCAAACAGACCCATATAGTCACCCGCATGAATCTCTACACCATTCATACTTGTATCTTTAACAGCATAAGTGACCTGCCCTGTTTTTACATTGGCAATAGCCTCGGACATAGCTTCAATATTTTCTTCCACTGTAGCATCAGGGTTAAAGGAAATACATGCACTCAATCCCTGAGTAACAGACTTTGTTTCCAGAACAATAACATCTTTATCATCTGTAACAGCAGCAGCCTGCTGAGCAGCCATGATAATATTGGAGTTATTCGGAAGAATAAAGATATGCTTTGCATGTACTCTGGCAATTGCACCACAAATATCTTCTGTAGAAGGATTCATAGTCTGACCACCGGATACCACTACATCTGCACGATATTCCTTAAACAGATTTGCCAGACCTTCTCCTGCAGAAACAGTAATAATACCATATTCCTTTTCTTCCACTGGAGCTTCTTCCTCTTCAATAATGGAATCACTGATACCTTCTTTGAAGTTTTCAATCTTTACTTTTACAAATTCACCAAATTTTTCAGCCATTGTCAATACTGCACCAGGAGTCATGGTATGTACATGAAGCTTAACAGTATCTTCTGTAGCCTGCAGAGTTATTTCATTACCGATTTTTTCCAGAGATCTGCGGAAATCTTCTTTATTGAAATACTTCTTGTCTGCATTCATTTTCAGAACAAATTCAGTGCAATATCCGGAACGTTTATCATTTTCATCTTCAACGACATGGTTACTTTCTTCCTGTTCCTGTACAGGATTTCCTTCCAGGCAGGCCTTGAAACCTTCAAAAATAACCACAAGACCGCTACCACCAGAGTCTACAACATTTGCTTCTTTTAATACCGGAAGTAAATCAGGCGTATGATCAAGAGAAACATTTGCTCTTTCACATAATACAGTCATATATTCCAGTAAAGTGCATTCTTCGTGTTTCTGTACATATTCCAGAGCCTGTTCACTGGATTCTCTGACAACAGTCAGAATAGTACCCTCTACAGGACGCATAACTGCTTTATATGCCATCTTGGAGCCATTTGCCATTGCTTCGGCAAATTCCAGTACAGTCACTTCTTTCTTATCTTTAACCGCTTTAAAGAAACCTCTGAAAATCTGAGAAAGAATAACACCAGAGTTACCTCTTGCGCCCATCAATAAGCCTCTGCTTAAAGTTTTTGCAACAACATCCAGCTCCTCAGATCCACTCTTAAGAACTTCTGCAACACCATTAGAAAAAGTTAAAGACATGTTTGTTCCTGTATCTCCATCAGGTACAGGGAACACGTTACGTGCATCAATTGCCTTCTTTTCATTTCTTAAGTTGTTACAGCCACTTTCTAATATCTGTTTAAATATCTGTCCATTAATCATTTCCATCTTTTTTCACTGACCCCCGTTAAGCTACAACGCGAACACCCTGTACAAAGACATTCACAGAAGATATATTAACTGACAGCGTCTTTTCTAGGACATATTTCACTTTCTTTTGTGCTTCTCTTACAGCTTCGGATACCTTAACACCAAAGCTGACAATAATATATAAATCGATTTCCAGTCCGGTATCTGTCTTTCTGACCACAACACCTTTCTGATAGTTTTCGTTTTTTAATAACTCTGCCCAGCCATCTCTTAATAACTGTTTGGATGCCATACCTACAACGCCATAGCATTCAGTAATAACACCACCTGCCAAGGAAGCCACAGCTTCTTCGGAGACAGAAATACTTCCATAGTTTGTTTTCTTTTCAACTGTCATGAGTAACTCCTCTTTTCATCTTCAAAATTATACCAACTTCATCTGTTTTTTACAAAATATACTATTCCTGCGGTAATACAAGACTGCCTGAAGCATAGTATCCTGCTTCATAATGTGCAAGAAAATCGCCGTCTGGAACTTCATCACCGTGTTCATTAATAGGAATGGTTATCGGATTGCCCTGGCCATCCACTGCAGTATTCCCATCTGCATCTTTATAGTAATGCTTGACTGCTTTCTCATGAGAACTGTTCAATATTGTATTACCGGAATTATCCATCCAGTATTCTTTTGCCGTTTCATTCCATGGGCATACTTTGGCATAAGCCACATCTGTTCCTTCTTCTGCGCCAAAAATACAATAAGATTTGTCATTCAAACGGGTATAAATGGCATTGTACTCATTCACCTTGTCAAGACTTGTATAACTGCCTATATAATACCCGCCATTACGCATCAGCACTTTAATACTTTGTGCATCATAAGAAAGACTGTATTCACTCACCTCAGCCATATCCTCTATGACATCTTTATTTACATTCTTAAATGCTTTTGCAAGACGTACGGTTTTTTCTTCACTGTCAAACCCGGAAATCAAAGGAACTCTGGAAATGATATCCAGATACTCGCTCTTTAATTCCGCAGTACTTCCATCTTCAAATACCACCTCTGCAGTATCGTTATATCTGTATCCTATAACTTTGTTTTCAGTTACATTTACCTGTAATGTACGATCTTTTCCAAGAGTTACCTTTGCCTCTTTAATCATAGGATCAGATATCAGTTTACTTTCCACAAGAAATGGAATACATAAATAAAATCTTGAGTTTTTGGATAATGACACAACACTTTCCACATAACTTTTTGACAGATAACTGTTGCCTTCAATACGTATGGAGCGAACACGAGATACAGGCAAGCTAAAGTATACTGCAGTGATAAGTATAAAGCATACTATACTCGCTCTTTTTATCAGCTTAGGTACATCCTTTTTGAACTGTGCATCTTCCTGTTTCTGCACGATATCTTCATATACTCTGTTGGCATGGTCATAACTAAGTTTATATGGCTCTTCATTGTTCATCCCAGTTAAACCTTTCCATTTCCGTATGTAATTCTACGTGATATTCCTCTTTGACTTTCTGCTGAATTTCTTTAACTAAAGCAAGATAGTCATCAGCTCTGGCATTACCAAGATTCACAATAAAATTACAATGCTTTTCAGACACCTGTGCATTACCGATACATTTTCCACGATATCCGATACCTTCCACTAAAGCCCAGGCATTCTGCCCTTCAGGGTTACGGAAAACAGAACCACAGCTTGGCTTATCCAATGGTTGTGACTGCATACGTCTTTCCCTTCTGGACTCCATTCTTTCAGAAATTTTATCTACTGACTTATATTCCATATGAAATTCTGCTGCAAGAATGATCCAGTCTCTGTGTGACTGAAATATACTGGAACGATATCCAAACATGCATTCTTCATTAGACATCCATACAAAATTACCATCTTTATAGACAAGAACTCTTGTCAGAATATCCGATATACTTGATTTATACGCACCAGCATTCATAAAAATAGCACCGCCGATAGTTCCAGGGATTCCTGAAGCAAATTCCAGTCCGCTTAACCCCTGTTTCATGGCATTTACCGCAAGAGAAATAATGGAACATCCTGCCTGAGCAAGAATAGAATCCTGTACAAAATAATATTCATCCAGATATCTGTCTAGTCGAATAACTGCACCGTGATACGGCTTATCTGAGCACAGCAAGTCACTGCCTTTTCCAAGAAACTTATATGGTATATTCTCATTTTTCAATAACTGAATCAACCCATCCAACGCCAGATCATTTTCCGGGTAACATACATAGTCAACCGGTCCTCCGATGCGTAATGTAGTCATCTCACGAAAAGAGCGGCCTGTTTCTACTTCACATAGCTCATTTAATCTTTTTAATAGGTCACTCACCTTTAACCAACTCCTTTATCCATGCATAGATATCATAGGCAGCACGAGGTTTTCCCTGCTGTCTGGATAACTCTGCCATCTTATGTAATGTATCTGTATCTTTCATAAGAGTATTGACCATGTCAGCCAAATTCTCCTTTGTAAGATCTTTTTCTTCAATCATTTTTGCCGCACCTGCTTTAACAAGTTCCATAGCATTGTAATACTGATGGTTATTGGCAACATGCGGAGAAGGAATCAACACTGAAGCCACTCCTTCTGCTGTGATTTCTGCCATAGTTGTTGCTCCAGCTCTTACAACCGCCAAAGCACAACCTTTCAGCATTACTTTTCCATCAATAAAATCTACAATGTGAATATGCTCATTGGACTTTGTCCTGTAAGTATAGTCATTTGCTTTTCCGCAGGCAATCAGTACCTGATAGTCATCTGAAAACAGTTCACAGGCTTCATCAATTACCTGAGATACCGTTTCACTTCCAAGAGATCCCATCATAAATACGACATAAGGAACACCTTTTTTCAAGCCATAAGATTCTGCAAGTTCTTCATCAAATGCCGTTTCACAGGCAAGGGTACCTTCAGGATTGCCAAGCAACCTGATTTTTTCTGCAGGCATCTGAAGTTCGTTACTTGCATAACATGTCGCAATCCCCTTGGCTTTGGATGCCAAAAAAACATTTGCTTTACCGGCATAGGAATTCTGCTCCTGTAGCAGTACAGGAATATGCAGAGAATGTGCAGCAAGAACCATCGGCACACTGATGTAATTACCAAATCCGACCACAATATCCGGTTTTTCTTTCTTTAAAACTTTTTTTGCTAAGGTATAGGCTTTCATGATAGAAAAAACACTCAGCACCTTGGCTTTTATACCTGCTGTCATACCTGACATAGGTGCACCATAAAATGGATACCCTTTTTGTGGTATCAGCGTACTTTCCATACGATTACTGGATCCCCAGAAAACAATTTCTGCAGAAGGATCTTCTTTTTGTATAATTTCTGACAAAGCCAGAGCCGGATAGATATGTCCGCCTGTTCCGCCAGTTGCTATCATCAACTTCATGTATATCGACCTCTCAAAGATTTTACCATACTCTAACAATAAAACAAAAAGCTTTACCACAATGGCAAAGCTTTGTATATCAGTCTACATATTGATGAATACGTTTCCAGATCTCATCAATACCCTGTTTATTTAATCCGTTATATGGTAACAGCACTGATTTATTAACCTGTAAGGTGTTGGCAATTTTAGTGCAATTCTGCAACATTGCAGAACGCGTTAACTTATCAATCTTTGTCAGTACAACAAGGATAGCAAGATGTGCATGTTTTGCATACTCAATCATGGCTATGTCGTCCTGGTTAGGAACTCTTCTGCAGTCCATTACCAGTACCATGGCTTTTAACTGCTCTCTTTCTCTGAAGTACGGGTCAATGATACGCGCAAATGTTTTTGCGCTTTCATTGTCACCTTTTGCATAGCCATATCCCGGAGCATCTGTAAAAATCATCTGATTGTCAATAAGAAAGAAATTTAATAGCCTTGTCTTACCCGGAGTTTTACCGGAATACGCAAGTTGCTTACGATTAACAAGATTATTAATCAGTGTACTTTTACCTGCATTACTTCTTCCTGCAAAAATCACTTCAGGATATTGTGTATCAGGCCATTGTGCTCTGCCGGCTCCAGAAACCAGAAATTCCGCTTCATGGTACTGCATTATCGCACCAACGCTTCCTTTAATACCTGAGACATGGTTTCTACAGGTACAAATGTAATGGTATCCTTAACAGCCTGAGGAACCTCATCAAGATCCCTGACATTTTTCTTTGGAATCAGAATCTTCTGAATACCGACTCTGTGAGCAGCAAGAGATTTCTCTCTTAAACCGCCAATAGGTAATACATTACCACGTAATGTCACTTCACCTGTCATGGCCAGATTTGCATGTACAGGGGTATTGCTTAATGCAGAAACCAAAGCAGTAGTTAATGTTACACCTGCACTTGGACCATCTTTTGGCACTGCTCCTTCAGGAACATGAATATGAATATCATGTTTCTCAAAATACTTTGGATCAATTCCAAATTCAGATGCATGTGCCTTAACATAGTCTAACGCAATTTCAGCAGATTCCTTCATAACATCACCGAGCTTACCAGTTAATACCAGATTACCCTTTCCTTCAAAGGAATTCACCTCAATAGAAAGTACATCACCACCAAAAGAAGTATAGGCTAGACCTGTCACAACACCAATCTGGTCTTTCTTTTCCTTTGATCCGTATTCAAACATTTCCTTACCAAGTTTTTCATTGATCCACTTCTTAGTAACTGTAACGGACTTTTTACCATCATTCAAAATGGAAAGTACAGTCTTACGACATAAGGAGCCAATAACTCTCTCTAATTGTCTTACACCAGCTTCTCTTGTGTAATGACGAATCAGATACAGAATTTCCTCATCTTTTATATGAAACTGTGTCTTCTTCAGACCGTTCATCTTTAACTGTTTTGGAATCAGATGTTCCTTGGCAATAGTCAGTTTATCTATTTCTGTATAAGAAGGTAATTCGATGATTTCCAGTCTGTCCTGTAAAGGCGCAGGAATATTTTCAAGATAGTTTGCTGTAGCAACAAACATAACCTTGGAAAGATCATAGGCTTCTTCCAGATAATGATCTGAGAACAATGCATTCTGTTCAGGATCGAGCACTTCCAAAAGAGCATCACTTGGATCGCCCTTATAGTCGGCACCCATCTTATCAATTTCATCAATAAGGAATACAGGATTCACGACTCCTGCTTTCTTCATTCCCTGAATAATACGACCAGGCAATGCACCAAGATAAGTTCTTCTGTGACCTCTGATTTCAGCTTCATCTCTGACACCACCTAAACTCATTTTCACAAATTTACGATCAAGTGCTCTTGCTATAGACTTTGCAAGAGATGTCTTACCAACACCAGGAGGACCAACAAGACATAAAATCGGGCTGTTTAATGTCCCTGTCATTTCTTTAACAGCAAGATATTCCATGATACGATCTTTGACTTTTTCAAGACCATAATGATCTTCATCAAGCACTTTTCGTACAGCCTTCAGATCATCATTATCTTCTGTTTCCTGCCACCAAGGAACTTTTAAAAGCCAGTCAAGGTAATTTCTTGAAACGCTTGCTTCCCCGCTTCCAGGTGGCAGCATTTCATATTTATGTAACTCTTCAAGAGCCTTTTGCTTGACATACTCAGGGTATGGATTGTTTTCAATCTGTTCACGAAGTTCTGTGGTATCATCACTGACACTGGAAACATCCCCAAGTTCTTCTTTAATAGCTTTGAGCTTTTCTCTTAAGAAATACTCCTTCTGGCCATCATTGATTCTTTCCTTAACTTTTTCATTAATGGAAGCCTCAATACGATTTAACTGCTGTTGTTTTTCCAGTTCTTCAATAATCATATACAGACGTTCATTGACGCTTAAAGTCTCCAGGAGTTTTTGTCTGGTTGCAGTATCCATTGCATAATACTGTGCAAACTGATTGGTCAGAGCTGCTGCGCTCACCCCTGAAGATAATTTAGAAATGATATCCTGTGGGAAGGAAACTGTAAAATTATCAAATTCACTGACAATTCTTCTGGCAAGAGCCATTTCCTCCATCTGATCACCGGAAATATCTTCCAGAGTTTCGATTTCAGCCTGCATCATGGAAGGACTGTCCATCAGCTTCACAATTCTGGCACGTTTAGCACCGGAAAATGTTACTCTGTAGAACCCCTCTTTTTTACGTACTATTTTAATTTTGGCAAGAGTACCAACAGTATATAAAGAATCTTCTGTAGGATTTTCTACACGAATATCCTTCTGGCACACAACAAAGACCATACCGTTATAGCTCGTTCCGGCTTCATTGACCGCATTGACAGATTTTTTTCTGGCCACTTCAATCATGACATCCTGATCAGGAAATAAAACAATACCTCTGGTCGCAACGACTGGCACTGTGATATGTGTTGCATTGGAATCACTCATGTTCACACCTCCTTTTATTGTGTAAAATAAGACGCACTATACAGAGCGTCTTATTTCTTCGGGTTTATTTATTCAGCTTCTTCAGCTTCTTTAGTGTTTTTCTTCACTGCACTTGCTTTTACAAGTTCCATTGCTTTTTCAGCAAGAACATCTTGTTTTAATAATGCAGGGCTTACGCTCTTCTTTACCTGCTCAACATCTAACTGATATTGGTCTGCAATGTTCTTATATTCTGTTTCTAAATCTTCATCGCTAACTTCAAGGTTTTCTGTTTCAGCAATCTTTGCAAGAGCCATTCTTAACTTAATGTTCTTAACAGCACCATCGTGATAATCATTCTTGAGATCATCAACTGTCTTACCCATCATCTGTAAGTAGCTTGTCAGGCTGATTCCATACTGAGAAATCTGAGCCTGTAACTGCTGAATCTGAGACTGCATTTCTTCTTCAACAAGAACATCAGGAATTTCAACAACAGTCTTTTCAGCTAACTGATCCATCAGTTCATTGTTCTTTGCATTTTCTGCCTGTTCTTTCTTACTTGCAGATAAACGATCTTTAACAGCCTTCTTCAAATCTTCCAATGTTGTAACATCTTTCATGTTTACATCAGCAGCGAAGTCATCATTTAATTCAGGTAATACTTTTCTTTCAACTTTGTTAACCTTTACCTTGAAGACAACAGCAGCTCCTTTGAGTTCTTCTGCAGGATAATCTTCAGGGAAAGATAAGTTCAGTTCTTTTTCTTCTCCGGCTTTTGCGCCAACTAACTGATCTTCGAAACCAGGAATGAATGATTTGGAACCTAATGTCAGGTTGTAACCTTCAGCCTTACCGCCTTCAAAAGCTACACCATCTTTGAAACCTTCATAATCGATGTTAACAGTATCGCCATCCTGAGCTTCACCATCAACTGTTTCCATATCTGCGTAGTTTTCACGCATACGGTCTAATTCAGCATCAATTTCCTTCTTTAATACTCTTGTGGAAACATCTGTATAAGTTAATCCCTTATAATCTGTTACTTCACATGTTGGATATACTGCAAATGTGAAGACCAATTCAGCTTTTTCAGCATCAACGCTCTTAATGTCTAACTGTGGCTGGCTGATTGGCTGAAGATTATTTTCTTCCATTGCGTTACGCATCCATGTGTTTGCGTTATCATCAATTGCCTGATAGTATCTTTCAGCTTCAGATACTCTTTTTTCGATGAGAGCAACAGGTGCACATCCCTTACGGAATCCATCGATAGTTACATTCTTAGCAATTTTATTGAATGCTTTTTTTACTGCTTTTGTCCATTCTTCACCAGAAACAGTAACCTCAAGGTCACCTACTGATTTTTCTTTCAAAGTCCAATTTGACATAATATATACTCCTTCTTTTATCAAAATGCGTGGTAATTATACCAAAGATATAGCATTTGTACTAATAAATTTCTTGCAGGGATTTAGCACTCTTTGCGAGTGCCTGCTAAAATAGTATCATACATTTTAGCACTGTCAAGCAAAGTGTGCTAATTTTATAGAGAAAGTTGTTTTTTCAGCTCTTCATCCTCCATAAGATCAAGAACTCTTTCCGCTATCATTTTTGCAAGTGCTTTTCCCTCCCCTTTCTCATAACTTAAAGGAAGAAAAGTATACACTTCATGTACTAACAATGTATGTGCCATTGCTTCATAATCCGGATAATGCAAAAACCATTCCTTCAGATAGATATCCGCTTCTAAAAAACCTTCAGATTTACCTACAGGAGTGATATCCCCTCCGGAAAATGAGTATTCTACGCCGTTTTTTACAAAAACAAATTCTTCATCTATTTCTTGCTCTCCCAAAGCCTCGATCATCAGTGCAGCTGCTTCTGGCTGAGGATCTTTACTTAACCAGTCCTGAATTTCAGGGATACAGGTTCTCAGATTCCTGGAAGAAAGCGCATCAGCAGCACTGAGCTGTACCTGTGGTTTGCCTTTTAATTTTCTTAAAAGTGTATCCATGGATTCTTCTTTATCTTCTGTTTTAGAATGTAGATAAAATGTACATTCTTTTTGTAACTGCTTTAATTCTTTTTCCACTTCCTGTGGAATGTAGGGCATTTCCAGTTCTTTACGTAACAGGAAGTTTGCATCATCATACTTTTCCTGTTGTAGCAGTTGTTTAATTTCTTCTATTATCTCTGTGTAATAGTTTTCCATAAAATATACCTTGATATAACAAAAAACACGCTGAACCAGCGTGTTTTCTTTATGGTGTCCTGGAAGAGATTCGAACTCTTGACCACACGCTTAGAAGGCGTGAGCTCTATCCAGCTGAGCTACCGGGACAGCACAAGTATGATACCAAAGCACTTTCTAAATATCAAGTACTTTTTTCATATCTTTTTAATTCCACCTGAATTTTCTTTCCTGTGCTCAACAGCATGTAAGAAGCTTTTGTCCCATCCCTGTTACACCAGATAGATCCCGGATTTAAAAGCAATACTCCATGAATTTCTTTTTGAAAAGGTACGTGTGTATGTCCAAAACAAACAACATCACACCCTTCTCTTCTGCCAAGTTCAGCCAGCATCTCATATTTCATCAAAAAGAAATCTCTGTGTCCATGCGTAAGTAAAAATCTGTGATTTCCCACTTCAATAATCTTATGCAACGGATACTCCGGATCATAATCATTATTTCCTCTTACACAGGCAAAATCTTTTAAAGCTTTTTTTGGAAATTCTGAGTCACCACAATGAAAAAAATAGTCATAGGAAGAATACGTATGACGCAGATATTCAATAGGTTTTAATAAAGTATGATTGTCACTCACTAATACTATTTTCTTTTCTTCAGACATAACCTGTAATATTTATATCATATATTTTTAAATAAGTGTAAAATATTCATAGGAGTTATGCTTATGAACAATTTTAATCTTTCCCCTTATGGCTTCTATATTTTATATACCATGTTAATCATCACAGTAATCTGTATTCTTCTGTTATTATTCAAATTCTTTGCACTGAACAAAGCACTTATCCTATCAATGCAAACCGCCTGTCAGACCGCAACAAAAATGGATAAAATGTCAGAAACAGCCATGTCTGTTTCTAAAAAGCTTACACAGGCAAAAAAGAACCTGGGTCTCCTCTTTACTCTATTGCCATTAGCTTTCATGATTCACAGCACTTACAGAAAAGAAGTGGAAGAAAATGGTCTGAAGGGCTATAAAAAAGCCACAAACAAAGTCATTTCCAGAGAACTGGAAAAGAAACAGGTGGAGTCTTACGTCAGAAAAATCATTCGTTAAGGGCATCTTATATGCCTTTTTCTTTACCTAATTTCTCACATTTTTCTCACAAAATATATGACAAATGTATTTTATCTGCTATCATAGTGCAGATAAAATATCAGGAGGTCGTATGAGTAAAACAAAAATGTCATTGGCTAAAAAAATGGTTATTGCACTGGTACTTGGCATCGCTGTCGGTATTGGCGCAATTTTTTTAAGAGTCAATCTTATGGAAAATGGTAACGAAGCAACATGGAAAGTTATCAATGATCTGTTGTTTGCGGACATCACCGCTGAAGGAAACGAAAAAGCTATTGGATTATTCTATATCGTCGGACAGCTGTTCGTTAAATCCATGCAAATCATTATTATCCCAATGGTATTCACATCTATTGTCATTGCAATGATCAGAATTTCTGATGCAAGAAAACTCGGAAGAATTGCCAGTAAGACAATCGGATACTTCTTGTTAACAACAGTTATTGCCATTCTTGTTGCTGCTGTGTGCGGAATGCTGGCTTACAACGCTGGTGTTTTCAAAGCTGTGGAAACAAATATTGAAGCAGCCACAGGACAAAGCGGAAGTAACCCTTTACTGTTTATCATCAATGCAGTTCCTAACAACTATGTTGCTGCGTTAAGTAACAATGGTGGTGTACTTGCCATTGTGGTATGTGCTGTTGCCGTAGGTCTTGGCATCAATTCCAACAAAGAAAAATTCCAGCTGATTACAGATCTTTGCCAGCAGATTTCAGATCTTGTAACCATCATCTTAACATGGATTGTAAACACATTTGCTCCGGTAGCTATCTTCTGCTTATTAACAAGAACTTGTGCAGCATATGGAGTTTCCTACCTGAAGCCTGCACTGAGCTACATCCTGTTAACTACAGCCCTGTTATTAGGATTCCTGTTTATCTTCTATCCTCTGTTTGTTTTTGTAACAACAAAGCTCTCCCCTTCCACATTTGCCAAAAAGATTTCTAAAGTAGCTTTATTTGGATTCTCTACTTCATCCAGTGCCGCTACACTTCCAATGAACATTGAAACAGCAGAAAACGAACTGGGTATTTCTGAAGAGATTGCTTCCTTCGTTTTACCACTGGGTATGACCATCAATATGGATGGTACAGCCCTGATGCAGGTTGTTGCCACAATCTTTATCGCAGGTGTTGCAGGTTACAGTCTCCACCTTCCTCAGTTAATTCTGATTGGTCTGTTAGCAGTCATTGCTTCTGTAGGTACACCAGCCGCTCCTGGTGCCGGCGCAATTATTCTGTTTACCATCTTGTCCGGTGTTGGATTCACAAACCAGGTTGCTTTATCCGTCTATGCTTTAATTCTTGCCATTAACCGTCCAATCGAAATGTTAGTTACCGCATTAAATGTTACAGGTGATACAGCATGTGCCATGACGGTTGCCAAGAGTGAAAATAGTCTGGATGAAAAAACCTACAATACTGTAAGTAAGTAAGATTCATAAAAATCACTTCAGTTATGAAGTGATTTTTATTTTGCTAAAAAGGCCTTCCTTCCTGCATTCAGGAAAGAAAGCCTTTTTACTATTTATCACCCATCAGTTCCATTGCTTTAGCTAAAGTACCTGCTCCATCCATTGTGCCATACATCTTCATGTCTATGGCATCTATTGGTTTCTCAGGATATTTGGCTTTTAATTCTTTCAGATTGAATCTGATCTGTGGGCCAAGCAAAATACAATCTGCTTCAGGCGCATATTTTTCTGTCTGCCCATATCCATGAGCTTCTATCTGATATGCTTTTCCAAGTTTGGCAGCTGATTCCTTCATTTTGTTTACAAGTAACGATGTGGAAAAACCACCAGCACAAAATAATACTATTTTCTTCATTTATGTATACCTCTTCTGTATTCAGTATACAAAAAAAAACAGAGTATTTTAAACGAATATCCAAAACTAGATGAGGTCAGGGCCTCCTCTAAAAGTTCATGAGGTTTTCAAAATCAAAATCTGGATATACTAATCCACTTTCTTGAGGTGATGTATGCATTTTATACACACTTCTTTTCTTTTTCATATTATGATTATCCAAAGGAGAGCGTGAACTCCAGTATTACACAGACATAATAAAAAGGTAGAATCTTAATCCGCCAAAGATAACCTTCTACCTTGTTCACCAGAACAATTTCATGATAATCATTCATTCTTCACATGTCAATATCGATACCCATCTTCAGGCTGCTTATTCTTCTATTATCTGCTCTATCGATCTTACGATTCTGAAATGTCCTTCCTGCCATCACATTGGTACTACCGTCCATGGCTATTACACTCACCAGTTCTTTACTGAAGATGGAAAAATATCTATTCTCATCAAACGTGTTAAATGCAGGCATTGCGGTAAGACTCACGCTCTGTTACTTTCCTGTTTTGTCCCGTATTACCGTCTTCCTCTGGAATCCATTCTTTTGATTATCAAAGAAAAGAAACTCAGAACTATACAACAACTCCATACTCTGATTCCTTATGTATCTGTAGAATACATCCTGTACATTCTGCGTCTTTTCAGAAGATACTGGAAAGACCGTATATATTCTTACTTCATTCCTTTCGATGCACTGATTCACAAGCGATGTATTGAAATATTCCATCATCCTTTCATGCAATCACGTAACTGTTCTATATCTTTTATGTAAACCACATAGCCTTAACTTCTTCTTGTTGTCTTCCTTTTCTACACTGTCTGTACAGGAGGAAACACTTATTATGAGACCACTCAGTGATAATGAAATGTTTATCATTGGTCTGTTCGGTTTAGAAAACGAAGACATTCAATCCATTGAATACATACGAGACGGTAATGATGCCATTGTGGATGTTTTTCTTACGCCCCATTCTATCAGATGTCCGGATTGCGGATACGATCAGCCAAAGATAAAAAATTATGTTTTAAAGAAAATCACTCATTCTATTCTCTCTGACAGAGGATGTACCCTTCACTATCATGCAAGAAGGTATGTATGTCCTGTTTGTCACAGAACATACTATGAAAAGAACCCGTTTGTTTTCCAGGGAAGAAAGATATCTATCAAAACCGTCATCAATATTCTTACTGATTTGAAGAAATCTACAGAAACTTTCGCTTCTGTAGCTGAACGTTATCATATATCTCCTACATCAGCAGCTTCCATTTTTGATGAACATGTACAGATATCAAGGCATACTCTTCCAGAAATGATCAATTTTGATGAAGTATATGCTTTCAGAACTAAGACCTCCAAATTTGTCTGTGTATTGCTTGATTACCAGAAACAGACTCCTATAGATGTATTGGATTCAAGACACAAAAGTAATCTTCAGTCTTATTTTGGAAATATATCGATAGAAGAAAGAAAAAAAGTCAGATACTGCTGCTCTGATATGTACACTACATACAGAGACATCGTACATATCTACTTTCCAAACAGCACCCACTGTGTAGATCACTATCACATGATTCAGGAGCTTAACAGAAAAGTAGATGACGTCAGAATCAGGATAATGAAAAAGTATGGCACAGCATCTGATGAGTATTACCTGTTAAAAAAATTCAAATGGATGATTTTTAAAAATGAAGAATCTGAAGAGAAAAAGAAAAAGTTAAAGGCACGAGGCAAACTTCCATTGTTTGACCCAAATGTACAGAAAGTATTTAATCGTCGTCTTAACCAGTATCTGAATTATTACGATATTTATTCCAGGCTGTTAAAGATTCATCCTGACCTTACAGCCGCATGGATTCTGAAGGATGAAGTTACAGACTTTTATGACAATGTCACTTATGATACCGCCAGTGAAAAGCTGGATGAACTGATACAGGATTTCAGTGAATCCGGTGTCAGTGAAATGATTCGGTTTTCAAGAACACTAAGAAACTGGAAACAGGAAATCATCAATTCATTCATCATAGTAGACTATGAATACAAAGTCGATAAGGACACAGGCCGTGTGGCAGTCCAACCAAAAAAGATGAATAATGCGATTATCGAAAACAAGAACTCGATTATCAAGACGATAAAGAAGAACGCCAACGGTTACACCAACTGGAACAGGTTCCGTAACAGAATCATGTATGTTCTGGATACCGAAGCCACTTTCCGTGCAGAACCATTGTCTCTTTCAAAATCAAAATCCAGTCAGTGATTGCGAGAATGATCAGCTGCTCTGCAGGGGTGCAACAGCAAACAATATCGCAATTGTCATACCAAAAGGAATGAAGAACTCACATGATGATGGGTTCTTTTCCTTTTACATCCCTTTTGGGAGGCAACATAGCAAGAAAACCCCATTGTACTACTTAAAAAGCAGGCTCTTAACCTCCAGAGTTACTCACCCTATGAAAGTTTAGAGCCTGCTATTCAGTTTCTTGAGGTTTTCTTACCTCATGTTATTTTGGAACTGTTTTTTGGATGACCTCATCCAATTTTACAGCGCCTTTTAAACAAATACTGCTTTTAATACTCTGTTGAAAAGCTATGTATTAAGACTGATAAAATTCCGGTGCATTGCCATGGTATTTTTCATCATGCAGGATATCTCTTGCCACAGCCTCCATAGACTTCCCTTCATTTTCAGCTACCTGTTTCAAAAACTGGTAGGAGACAAGTTTTAAAACATCACTTGGAATATCCTCCATGGTACTGTCATTTACAGGAAGCGGAAGATCATCCATCATATGATTAAAATCTTCAAATCCATCCCATACACTTGGTGGTAAGGCAGTTCGCAAATCTTCTGTTTCATACATTCCTCTGTAACAATCCCACAACTTATCCATAGTGGAAGTAATATCTGAATCTTCTCGAACACTATAGGCAATAATCAGTTCAATCATTGCAGCAAACACATCATCCATATTGTCCGTCATTAAAGCAGTATGTAATCTGCCATCAGACGTTTTATCCATAGAAAGTATTTCCTTCATCTCTTTCTTCATAATAACCTCCTGTTATATATATTTACTATATAGGAACACTGTCACAATGCATAGTCTTCATGTTTCACGAACCAGGCACTATTCATCAGAGTTTTCTTCATTCTGAGCATGTAATGTTTCATAGACAAGTTTTGCTGTTTTTTCTGGTATATACTGTGCAATTTCCTCTGCAGTTGCATTTTTCAGATTTGTAAAATTCTGAAATTTTCTCAATAACAGTCTTTTACGTTTAGGGCCTACACCTTCAATTTCATCCAGAATAGACTTTGTCTGTGCTTTCTGACGTAATTTTCTGTGATACGTGATGGCCACTCTGTGAACTTCATCCTGCATTCTGGTAAGTAAAAAGAATAAAGCTGAATCTTTAGAAACTTCGAGTTCCTTTCCATCTGTGTCCATTAAAGCTCTTGTGGTATGCTTATCGTCTTTAACCAGCCCCATAATCTTTATGCTAGAAGATAAGTCCAAAGAATCCAGTATTTCCTTTGCGGCTTCAATCTGTGTCCATCCACCATCCACCAGAATTCCATCAGGCATTCTTCCCTGTTCCATAAGCAGTCTGTAATATCTTCTGTAAACAACTTCTTTCATAGAATCCACATCAGAATTTCCTGTATGCAGTTTATACACTCTGTAGTCTTTCTTATCCGGTAAACCATCTTCATACACTACACATGAAGCAACGGTAAACTGTCCAGAAATATGCGAGTTATCAAACAGTTCCACTCTTCTCATATCGCACCCTGCAAGATTGCATAACTGATCCACAGCCTCTTGAATCTGAGAATCCTGTTTTTCAACAGTTTTAAATTTCAGTTCCAGCTGTCGCACTGCATTTTCCTCACAGAGATTCAATAGTTTTCTGCGATATCCTTTCTGAGGCTGTAACACTCTTGTCTGTAAGACTTCCTGCAGGTTGTCAATATTTTCCAAAGATACAGACTGCGGAAGTAACAGTAATCTTGTAATAGGATGATCCTGATAATACTGTAAAAGAAATGAAATGAATTCCTCCTGTGCATCCCCATATAAAGGACGCAGTTTAAATTCTTTATTTAATACTGTTCCTTTACGTACAAGAAAACCAGTAATTGCAATATACCCTTTATCTTCATGCCAGCAGAAGACATCCATATCACCTTTTTTATCTTTTTCAATGAGCTGCTCATCATTTACAACACTTTGAATGCTGGCAATCATATTCTTATAATAATTTGCCTGTTCAAAAGCAAGTTTTTCACTGGATTCATACATCTTCTTTGTCAGTTCTTCAATAACCGAAGAAGTATCACCATTCATAAATCTGACCACCTTGTCACTCATATCCTTATAGACATCTTTCTTTACAGGATACTCACAAGGACCAAGACACTGTCCAAGATGATAATACAGACACACTTTATCCTTCATTCTGTTACACCTTCTGAAGGGATAGATAGAACTTAAAAGTTTCTGAGTATTTCGTGCTGCAGTAGCATCAGGAAAAGGGCCGAAGTATTTCGATTTTCTATCCTTTTTCATATCTCTTGCAATCAGAATTCTTGGATATTCCTCATTTGTAAGTTTGATATAGGGATAAGTAGAATCATCCATAAACTGAATATTGTATTTCGGACGATATTTTTT
>CAKVIS010000004.1 GCA_934754415.1 uncultured Bulleidia sp. | reverse complement strand
GTGCTTCTTTGATGGTTGAACAGTTTCAACTTCATCATCAAACACACAGGATATCTGGTAAATACCATTCATTGGGCGTATATGCACTTCAATAAGTTTACCTGGTACTGATTTACCAAGATGCACTATTTCTTTTGTCTTAGGTAATGAGCAATAGTAGTTTCCTCTTTTTGTCTGATGAATCCTGCATTCCTGCGCCATAGCATTAACTGCAAAAGTATTTCATAAATAAAGCGTATGAAAGCAAAGCATACTTGAATATGCTTTGCTTTTATGATGAAAATGTATTGAAATGCAGGCAGATCAAAAAGTAATCAACATTCTGTATGGTATTGCGACAACACTGGAACAGGCAAACATGTATCTTGAAGCTGCTGATGCTTACAGTATGCTGAATAATCTTTTAGAGGATGACGAAACAGCTGAAAAATACTGGAGTTAAAAGCCTATAACAGGATGGCAGCTTAAATATCTTTTGCGGAGGTATTTCGATAAAACAAACAGCCATAACTGATTGCTCAGGTATGGCTGTATGAATAACAAATATTATCTTGGAATGTATTTGTAAGCAGGACGAATGATTCTGTTGGCAAATTCCGTTTCTTCCATTCTGTGTGCACACCATCCTCCGATTCTTGCAATGGCAAAAATAGGGGTGTACAACACATCATCAATGCCCAGCATTCTGTAGATGAGTCCTGAGAATAAGTCCACATTGGCACAGACATTCTTGTTTGTGCCTTTTTCTTCCAGAAAGACTTCAGGTGCATATTTTTCGATGGCGCATAACAGATTGTATTCTTTTTCGTGATGTGTCTTTTTTGCTAAAGAAGCACTGTTGTTTTTTAAAATCTGTGCACGTGGATCGCTGAGTGTATATACTGCATGACCTATGCCATAGATAAGGCCGCTTCCATCTCCAATTTCTTTTCTTAATATCTTACGTAAGGCTTCTTTGACACTGCCGGCATCTTCAGGGTTTACCCCATATGCCAGTAACATATCCAGCTGTTTCATGACCTGTAAGTTAGCACCACCATGTTTTGGACCTTTTAAAGCACCGATGGCAGCGGCTATGGCACTGTAGGTATCTGTACCTGTAGAAGAAACAACTCTGTCTGTGAAAGTGGAGTTATTTCCTCCACCGTGATCGGCATGACACAGCAGACATAAATCTAATAATTTAGCTTCTTCGTGAGTAAAAGACTGATTGTATCTGTAAGTGCTCAGAATATGTTCTGCAGTACTTTGCCCATGTACCGGATAATGAAAGAACATGGACTGATGTTTATAGGCATGTCTGTATGTCTGATAAGCATAGACCATCATGGTAGGTATTTCAGCAATCAGGTTAATGGACTGTCTGACTATATTTTCCAGACTGGTGTTTTCAGGATCCGGATCATAGGCATACATGGATAATACTGATCTTGCCATCTGGTTCATGATATTTGGTGACGGGACGGACATAATCATTTTTTCCGCAAATCCATCTGGTAATTCTCTATGAGATTCCAGTATTTCCTGAAACATTTCCAGTTCTTTTTCTGTTGGTAAATTTCCAAGCAATAATAACCATATAACTTTTTCAAACATGAATGTATCTGTTTCTACTGCTTCTTTTGCAAAGTCATCAATATCATAGCCTCTGTAGATTAAATGACCTTTGGCGGGGGTAATGGACCCATCAGTATTTGTAATATACCCCTGTACATCACAGATACTGGTAAGTCCGGCAAGTACACCAGTACCATCCGGATTACGTAATCCTCTTTTCACACCTAGTTTTTCACTGACTTCAGGATCAATGAAATTATGCTTTCTGTATTCTTCTAACAGAACAGATAATTGTTCCGGTTCTAATGTTGCGGTATTTGGATAAATCATAGATAGTATTCTCCCTTAGCTAGTATTTTATACTTGTCTGGTCTTTTTTGAAAGACACTTGTTGTTTTTCAGAGTACAATGAAAGACAAAGGAGACTCAGAGTATGACTGAAAAAATCGTATTGGTTCCTGGAGATGGAATAGGAAAAGAGATTGCAGAAAGTGTAAAAGCAGTATCTGCTGTACTGACACCGGCTATTACGTGGGTGCATCATGAAGCAGGTGCAGAATACTATGAACAACACGGTGCTTTATTTGATCCATCACTTTTAGAAGATATTGAACACACTGGTGTTTGTATAAAAGGACCGACTGCTACACCAGTTGGTACAGGATTTCGATCTATCAATGTGCAGTTAAGACAGGCTTTTCATACTAATATCAACTTAAGACCCGTACATTCCTTGCCTGGAGTAAACTCCAGATATGAAGATGTGGATATTGTTATTTTCAGAGAAAACTCAGAAGACCTTTATAAAGGTGTGGAATACATGTATGATAGAGATACTGCTCATGGTATCAAGATCATTTCCAAAGAGGCATCTGCCAATATCATTACTGCTTCTTTTGAGTATGCTCGAAAACATCACAGACATAAAGTCACCTGTGTTCATAAAGCCAATATTATGAAACTGACCGACGGGCTGTTTTTGCATACCTTTGAAGACATTGCAAAACAATATCCCGATATAGAAAGCAATGCGGTCATTATTGATGCTTTCTGTATGAAGGCTGTAACAGATCCGACACAGTTTGATGTGATTGTGACAGAAAACTTATATGGAGATATTCTTTCTGATCTATGTGCAGGACTGGTTGGGGGTCTTGGCTTTGCACCAAGTGCCAACATCGGAAAAGATGTGCGAATTTATGAAGCGGTACATGGGTCTGCTCCAGATATTGCCGGAAAAGACATTGCCAATCCTACAGCTATTTTAATGGCCTACAGTATGTGCCTGAAAGATCTGGGATATGTTAAGGAAGCTGTTCAATTAGACACAACTTTAAATGATATCTTCATGGAAGGTAAGGTACTGACACAGGACCTCAAAGGAACAGCCACCACTACACAATTTACACAGGAAATTCTTAGGAGACTGGGCTGATGGAACTGCATGATACAACAGTAAAACTGATTCAGGGTGTACCTGTAGAAACAAAGGATATTGATGGAAAAGAAAAGACGCTTGCTTACCGTATCCTACACGCACACCATACGCCAAAAGAAGATTCACTGTTTCATATTACATTTGATTCTCTGACTTCTCATGATATTACTTATGTAGGCATTATTCAGACAGCCAGAGCATCAGGATTAAAACAGTTTCCTGTACCATATGTACTGACCAACTGTCACAATACTTTATGTGCAGTGGGTGGTACTATCAACGAAGATGATCATGCCTTTGCTTTAAGTTGTGCGCATAGATATGGAGGTATCTATGTACCACCAAATCTTGCAGTTATTCACAGCTATAACAGAGAGATGATGTCAGGGTGTGGAAGAATGATTCTTGGCTCAGATTCTCATACCAGATATGGTGCTCTTGGTACTTTGGCAATAGGAGAAGGTGGAGGAGAACTTGCAAAGCAGTTAGTAGGTCAGACGTATGATATTGAAGCTCCGGAAGTAGTTCTGATCTATGTACACGGTAAAGTAAAACATGGTGTGGGGCCACAGGATGTAGCTCTGGATCTTGTTTCCAAAACCTATACCAACGGGTTTGTTAAAAACTGTGTTTTGGAGTTTGCAGGACCGGGTATACAGAATCTTTCACAGGATTTCAGAAACGGTATTGACGTGATGACTACGGAAACAACATGTTTATCTTCTATATGGCAGACGGATGCTATCACAAAACACTACTTTGAACAGCATCATAGACCCGAAGCCTATACAGAACTGGTTCCTGAAGAAGGTGCGGCCTATGATAAGTGGATTGACCTGGATCTTGACAAAGTGGAATGTATGATAGCTTTACCAATGCATCCAAGCTATGCTTTACCAATTAAAGAACTGTTAAAAGACCCGAAAAAATATCTGCAGGAAGCGCAGGACAGAGCTAATAGTCAGCTGAATGGTAAAGTGACAATGGATCTTGTTTCCAAAGTGGATAAAGAGAATCGTGTACATGTAGATCAGGGAATCATCGCCGGATGTTCCGGAGGAATCTATGAAAATATTGTGCTTGCTTCTAGAATACTAAAAGGACACACTGCAGGAAATGAAAGATACAGACTGTCTGTCTATCCTGATTCTTTACCAATGTATAAGGCACTGTTACAAAATAACACTGTACTGGATCTAGTCTCTTGCGGTGCTGTATTCAGAGAAGCATTCTGTGGACCGTGTTTTGGAGCAGGGGATACACCTGCCAATAACGAATTATCCATTCGCCATACAACACGTAATTTCCCTAACAGAGAAGGTTCCAAACCTGGTGAAGGTCAGCTTGCTGCTGTAGCATTAATGGACGCAAGATCTATTGCTGCAACAAGCAGAAACAAAGGTATTCTTACACCTGCGGATAGTATAGACTTTGATGATGCAGTAGACTTACCATCCTTTGATGACAATATCTATGCAGAAAGAGTGTATAACGGTTTTGGTCATCCAGATCCTGCATATCCTCTGGTATTTGGACCAAATATCAAAGACTGGCCTGAACAGCCTGCTTTATCCAGAAATCTTTTAATCAGGATTGTTTCTCATATAGAAGATCCTGTCACTACTACAGATGAACTCATTCCTAGTGGTGAAACCTCTTCCTACAGATCCAATCCATTAAGACTTGCTGAGTTTACATTATCCAGAAGAGATCCTGGTTATGTAGCTAAGGCTAAACAGGTACAGAAGATTGCAAAAGATTCTGAAGAAGTACTGAAGGTTGTACAATTGTTAAAGCAACAGGGAATTACTGCAGATATGTCTGAAACAAACATAGGTTCTGCAATTTATGCACATAAACCAGGAGATGGAAGTGCAAGAGAACAGGCCGCCAGTTGCCAAAGAGTATTAGGCGGTTGTGCTAACTTTGCTAAGGAATATGCTACAAAACGTTACAGATCCAACTGTATCAACTGGGGTATTCTGCCTTTTACAACTACAGACTGTGATGCTCTGCAGACGGATACGTATGTCTATATTCAGGATATTCTTGATTCTTTAAGTAAAGGAAATCCTGTACAGGCCTATAGTGTGCATGAGGATCAGGTGAAACCTGTGCATCTGGAATTACAGCATCTTTCCGACCAGGAAAAACAAATACTTATGAAAGGATGTTTAATTAACTACTACAAAGCTTTATGAGAACCACAATATTTACAGTTCTGTATTTTCTGATGTATCTGATTGATCATTATGAAAAATTTCATGATAAAAAAAGATATGCAAAACTCTGTATTCTGCCATGTTTGATCATTGCCTATATCACAAAACTGTCTGTATTGATTCTGATTGGATTGGTATTAGGCTGGGCAGGAGATATCTTATTGTTATTTAAAGAAAAGAAATACTTTATAGCAGGATCTGTATCCTTTATGATAGGACATCTTTGTTACTGCATGTATTTCCTTCAGCAACCATTATCTTTAAACTACAGATATACTCCGTTACTGATTCTGTATGCTCTGATAGCAGGAACATTATTGAATGAAAGACTCAAATCAAAGTATAAGCCAATCGTAGCTGTTTATGCAGTACCATTGGTGTTGTCCTGCATCCTGGCTATGCAGACACATAATGACTGGGCAATTCTAGGAACATCGTTATTTGTTGTTTCAGATACACTGGTAGCTCACGAAAAGTTCATACAGGCAAAAGATCTGAAGACCAGATGGATCATGTTTACGTATATACTTGCACAATATTGTATTGTTCTGTCAACGATCTCTTAGTAAAGAGGTCTTTTTTTTAGTACAATGCAATAGATGAAATACAGAATTCACGAAATAGCAAAGATGCTGAACATCTCTTCACAATTATTACGGTATTATGAACAGAACGGACTGATTGCTCCATCAAGAGATGAAAATGGTTATAGATATTACACCCCTGAAGATATCAATCGTCTTACAGGTATTTTGAGATATAAAAATATGGGATTTTCCTTAAGTGAGTGTAAAGCATTAATGTATTCCTGTTCCCTTGAAGAAACAATAGCAAAACAATCCAGACAATATAATCTCTATGCATGGAATCTTTTGAAACAGCAATGTATTCTGGAAACTTCTTGGGAAAGATTAAAGGAATGGGAAATGTACAGGGAAGGTAAATGGAAAGAAGTCTTTGTGCAAAGTCCAGACATTCTTCGCATTACTTTAAATACACCACAGAAATCCAATAAGGAAATTATCAACCTGATGCCTGTTTCTTTTATCTGTCCATTATTGGATTTGGAACATGCGGAAGAAATTGACTGGGGATTTGCCATAGAGAAACAATACCTGGATAAACTTGGTCTACCTGTTTTACAGGCGTATGAACATATCTCTGGGGCCGTCAGTCTTTCCTTTGTTGCAGAAACTATGGGGAATACGTATCTGAGTAAGGAAATGTTCCTGCAGAAAAAAGAAGAACTTGAAAAGCACGGCTATCATGTGAAAGGGAAAATATGGGGTCAGACCATAGGAAATTACCTGGATGATAAGCAAGTACATCATCGTCTTCACCGCTTCTATATACCTATAGAAACTATTTCCGATTGACCTTACAACTATTGTAGGGTTTATAGTTTTACTGTTAGTTTGATCATTAACAGTAGGAGGGAAAAATGAAAAAGCTAGTCACAACATTAGTATGTTCCTTGATGCTTCTTTCAGGCTGTGGTACAGGTTCTAAATCTGCAAACACATTCAAAGCCGGAACTTACACAGGAACAGGTGCAGGCAGAAACGGTGACATTACAGTAGAAGTTGTCTTAACAAGCGACAAAATTTCATCTGTAACAGTTACAGAACAAAGCGAAACAGAAGGTATTGCTGATCCTGCACTGGAAAAGATTCCACAGGAAATTGTAGATGCACAGGGTTTGGGAGTAGACGTTGTCAGTGGTGCTACACTTACAAGTAACGGTATTCTTGAAGCAGTAGAAAATGCATTAAAAGAAGCAGGTGCTGATGTAGATGCATTAAAGAATGTATCTGCAAATAAAGAAAAAGGTGAAGATACTGAAGAAACAACAGATGTTGTTGTTATCGGTGGAGGAGGCGCAGGTATGGCTGCTGCAGCAAGTGCTGTGGAAAATGGTGCTTCTGTCATTCTGGTAGAAAAAACATCTGCTTTAGGTGGTAACACTTTAGCTTCTGGTCTTGCCATGAACGCTGCAGATCCTGAAATTGAAAACACATTAGATGCTTTAAAAGGTCAGGACACAACTTTAAAAGCAGTACTGGATTATAAGGAATCTGATTTTGGAGAATATGCAGACACTTTGAAAACATTAAAGGGTCAGATTCAGGAATATCTTGCAGGAGATACTTCCAAAGAATTCGATTCTACAGAATGGCATATCATTCAGACATATATGGCTGGAAAACGTACAGACCTTGATGGTAATGAAATCAGCGGTAAATATGATCTTGTAAAAGTATTATGTGAAAATTCTCTGGATACATGGCACTGGTTAGGTGACACTGTAGGTGTTGCTTTAAGTGATACATTATCAAGTCCTGTAGGTTCTTTATGGATGAGAGGACACAACTTTGAAACAAAACAGGGTGTATTTACTTCTTCTGAAGAGTACATTACAAAGAATGGCGGCACTGTATTGTTAAATACAGATGCTAAAGAACTGATTGTAGAAGATGGTGCAGTTACAGGTGTGAAATGTGAAAAAGAAGATGGTTCTACTTTAACTATTCATGCTGCAAATACAATCATCACAACAGGTGGTTTTGGTGCCAATGGTGCAATGGTAAAAGAATACAACACATACTGGCCAGCTATTCCTGAAGATATCAAAACAACTAACGTAGCAAGTGCTACAGGAGATGGTATCACATTAGGTTTACAGGCAGGAGCAAGCCTTACAGGTATGGGCATGGTACAGTTAATGCCTACAGCAAGTGCTCTTACAGGACAGCTTGCCGATGGTCTTCTTGTTCCATCCCAGTACTATATGTTTGTAAACCAGGAAGGTGAAAGATTCGTTAATGAATATTCTGAAAGAGACAAGCTTGCTTCTGCTGCTTTATCTCAGACAGACGGTGTGTTCTACCACATTGCTGATCAGAATATGATTCCAACTTTACAGAATAAAGCCACTCAGGAACAGGTAGATGCTATGGTAGAAAAAGGAATTATCTATAAAGCAGATACTCTGGAAGATCTTGCAAAACAGATTGGCTGTCCATCAGAAGCATTAAAGACATCTGTAGAGAAGTACAACTCTTATGTAGATGCAGGAGAAGATCCTGACTTTGGTAAGAATGTATTCGGTACTAAGATTGAAACAGCTCCATTCTATGCAGTCATTGAAAAACCAAGTGTACATCATACAATGGGTGGTTTAACCATCAACACTGATGCTGAAGTCTTAAATGAAGACGGTACAGCTATTAAAGGTTTATATGCTGCAGGTGAAGTGACAGGCGGTATCCATGGTGGTAACCGTGTAGGTGGTAATGCTATTGCAGATATCATGGTATTTGGCAGAATTGCCGGTAAGAACGCTGCCACAAACAAATAAGTAAAACATATTAGAAATTTTGTTCATTTAAGAGCAGAGTGAGTAAAAATCATTCTGTTCTTTTTTTTTCTGTCAAAAGTATCTGGTATACTTTACTCATGAAGAAAAATACAAAAGGATTTACACTTGCTGAAGTATTAATTGTTGTGGCTATTATTGCAGTATTAGTAGTTATCTCTATTCCCATCTTTACCACACAGTTACACAAATCCAGAGTAGCTACAGACTGGGCTAATGTAAGAGCCTATTTTGGTGAAATACAGGCAGACTACATGACTACTGAAGAAAAGAATCCTAAGGTACCAGCTGATGCAGGAGATGCTTTGCCGGATTTTGATTGGAAAACAATTACATTTTTAGATGGTCAAAAAGTGGAGTTGAAAACAGGGAACTATATGATACACTTTGATAAAGATACAGGTTACTCTATAGCATATGTCTGTAAAGAACCACAGCATGAACAATGCAATTTAAGCTTACCTGTTAAATAGCGGATATTAAAAATGGATAAGACGCATGTCTTATCCATTTTATGATCCTTTAAAATCTTTTGGTTCCATTTTGTTTTCTACAATTAAAGCAAGTAGTCCATCAGAAAGATTATCTAATCTGTCTAATTCATCCAGTATTTCTTCATTGTTCTCGATTTCTTCATCAGAATAGGTGTTCAGTATTTCATCCATATCTTTACCAACATCCAGCATTAAATTTCTTAAACCGATAATATCATTAAGTTCTACAGCAGCCTGTTCTGCATAAGCACAGGCCATTTCATATTTTTGACCATCCTGATCCAGTCTCTGGTTGATCATGTCATGTAAATAGTTTAGTTCTTCTTTGTTCATGTCTTTATTATGACAGACATGAATAAAGAAAACAAAGAAAATGTATAGCAGAGCCATTTTTGTGACTGTATGGTGTTTATACTCATATTGTAAAGAGGTGGATATGAGTTTAGGTGAAGGTGCAAAAGCGTATATAGTATTACAAGATGATCAGACAGTGATGTATATGTATGGTTGTTTCAGCTGTTATTATGATAAAAATTGGGGAGAACCTGTTGATTGTGATGGTCTGATTACTATTCAAAAAGAATGTTTTCAAGAGCCAGAAATACATCAGAAGCTGTAAATAATATAATTGGATCTTCATGATTCGTTTAATTATACATATTTCATATTTTTTCATATTTTCATAAACCTGTTTCAAAGAAAGAGTATTCCGGATACTTTATCATTGACACTGCCTCTGACATTTCTTATAGTGGTTGTAGTGAAAGGCTATGATGAAGAGCGCTTTTCTGTAAAGGTACTTACAGAGAGTCTGTGTTTGGTGAAAACAGACAGTGACAGCAGAAACAGTAAATCACTTCTGAGCTGGTGGCTGAAGATATAGTAAGCTTGCACGTTTAAACAGCGTTACATGTTTCGGGCTTGTTGGAGTCTGGTAAGTGGCAGTAATATGCAATTTGAGTGGTACCGCGGGTAAACATAACTCGTCTCATGTTTTATGAGAGGAGTTTTTTTCTTTTAAAGGGAGGAAAGAAAAATGAAATTAAGTAGGAAAAATATGGTAGTTATCAGCTTTATGCTATTCTCGTTGTTCTTTGGTGCGGGAAATCTGATTTTCCCACCGTTCTTAGGACAAAATGCTGCGGCACATACTGTGCCTGCTATGGCAGGGTTTTTGATTACAGCAGTTATTCTTCCAATTCTGGGAGTAGTTGTAGTTGCTAAATTTGATGGATTAGACAAACTGAGTGGTAAGGTTGGAAAGACATTTGCTTTAGTATTTACATTGCTTATTTATTTGTCTATTGGCCCTGGTCTTGGTATTCCTCGTGCTGCTTCTGTGCCATTTGAAATGGCAGTTGCTCCATATTTACCATCCAGCATGAACAGAACACTTTTCATGGTTATCTATTCAGCAGTATTCTTTGCTGTTGCTTTATGGTTGTGTTTAAATCCAGGTAAACTTGTTCAGAGAATTGGAAAGGTATTAACGCCTAGTTTACTGACATTGATTGTTGTATTGTTTGTATCTTTTCTGTTTAAAGGAAAAGTGGATGTAGCACAGGCTGTAGAGGCCTATCAAAGTGCACCGTTTCTGAAAGGTTTTACGGAAGGGTATAACACTATGGATACCATTGCGGCATTGAATTTTGGACTGGTTATTTCTACAACCCTTGTGTCCTTTGGAATGAAAGAAAAACAGGACAGAATTCATCACACAGTACTTGCAGGACTTGTGGCAGGAAGTATTTTAGCGTTGGTGTATATCATGTTGTCATATATGGGCATGTGTTCTTCCGGTGTATATGCTATTCAGGAAAATGGTGCCTGGACATTACGTTGTATTGTACAGCAGATTTTTGGAGAAGCTGGAGCAGTATTACTGGCTGCTATTTTTACACTGGCATGTCTGACTACCTGTGTAGGTTTGATTAATTCCATTTCTCAGTTCTTTACAATTCTTTTTAAAAGAATCAGTTATACGTACTGGGTCATTCTGATTACAGTATTTTCCTTCCTTGTATGTAACCTGGGATTAAATATGATTTTAAGTATTTCTATTCCTGTATTAAATGCTATTTATCCAGTCTCTATTGTGCTGATTCTTCTGGGATTAACAGATAGTTTATGGAAGAATAATGCTTATGTGTATCCTGTGACCATAGCAGGTACTGCTGTTGTAAGTGTAGTGTATGCTCTGGAACAGATAGGCGTAAGACTTGGTCTTATCACGCTTGTGATTGAAAAGCTTCCTTTATATGCAGGTGGATTTGGATGGGTGCCGGTTGCCTGTGTCATGCTTGTATTGAGTGTGATCCTGGGAAAAGTGGCAAAGAATTAAAAAGATAAAGAGTTTTGTATAGTTGCATACGACTTTTATAAAACTTTTGTCGAAATATTGAACTGAAGTGGCATTTGTACTAAACTAGATGCGTAATAAATAAAATCTGGGGAGCAGATTGCTGAGAGTAGGTTCGACCTAGACCCATTTCACTTGACGGGTAATGCCGGCGTAGGAGATATCGTACATGTTTTGACCTGTCTTCTATGTGACAGGTCTTTTTAGTTTATTACCTTGCTGTAGGGGAGCGCCTGGAGTAGAGAAAACTTGCGAGGGAGCCTGAATTAACAGGTTGAGAGATGACTGTTTGTCAGATACCGAAACCATAAGTCAGATGGTTTTTTGCGTGTTTTCTTGACCATCTGCATACAGGAGGGAAATATGACAAATAAACACAATCAACTATTATGCCTGGTATTCTTTGCAATGATGGTGGCTGTAGGGGTAGTTATTTCACCTATTCTTCGAGTAGAGGGTATGTGTCCGATGGCACATCTGATTAACATTACCATGGCTGTATTTATGGGACCGTGGTATGCTTTTCTATGTGCACTTGCTATAGGACTTATCAGAATGATCACTATGGGTATACCACCACTTGCTCTGACTGGTGCTGTATTTGGTGCGGCTTTATCTGGTATTTTATATAAAGTCAGCAAAGGGAAAATCTGGGCTGCTGTACTTGGAGAAATTATTGGTACTGGTATTATCGGTTCCATTATCTCTTATCCTGTCATGACCTATTTATGGGGCAGAACAGGATTAACATGGATGTTCTATGTGCCAAGTTTTTTGATGGGAACAATTATCGGTGGAAGTATTGCCTTTGTGGTCTTGATGTCCATGTCCAGAAGTGGTGCTCTGCAGATGATACAAAGAAAGTTGGGAGTGGTTGATTTTGTTGAAACAAATAAGCGATAAGAATGCTCTGATTCACTGTATTACAAATCCTATATCCATTAATGACTGTGCCAATCTTGTACTGGCTTTTGGTGCAAAACCGATTATGGCTGCACATCCACAGGAAGTAGAAGATATTACAAAAAATGCGCAGGCTCTGGCATTGAATCTTGGAAATTTTGAGGATGTTCGTGCTCAAAGTATGCGTCTTTCAGCAAAAAGTGCAAAAGAACATGGTATTCCATGCATTCTGGATATGGTAGGTGTAGCCTGCAGTGCTATCAGATTGCAATTTGCAAGAGAAATAGTCGAAAAGTACAGACCAACAGTGATTAAGGGAAATATCAGTGAATGTAAGGCTTTTTATGGCTTAACCTCTCATGCTCATGGAGTCGATGCGGCAAGTGATGATCAGGAAGATGTTTATCAAAGTGTGACCTGGCTTAAAGAGCTTGCTTTGCATACTGGATGTATTGTGGTATGCTCTGGGAAGATGGATATTATTACAGATGGTGAGCAAGCTGTGATTATCCGTAATGGATGTGAAATGATGGGGGTTGTCACAGGTACTGGTTGTATGCTGAATGTGGCTATTGCGACTTTCCTGGCTTCCTTTGAACCATATGAAGCGTGTCTGAAAGCCACCTGTTATTATGAAGTGGCTGCAGAAAAAACTAAGGCACAGGGCCCTGGTACATTCCACATGCATTTTATGGATGAAATCTATCAGTTAACTGAAGAAGATGAAGCTTTCTTTAAAACAGAGGTAGTAAGATGAAAAATATAGATTGTACATTGTACTTTATTACAAATTCAGAAGGAATGGATGAAGAGACTTTTCTATCCAAAGTGAAAGGGGCATGTGAAGGTGGCGTCACTCTGGTGCAGTTAAGAGAAAAAAACAGATCTACGCTGGAGTATTATCAGCTTGCGTGTAAGGTAAAACAGATTACGGATACCTATGGTATTCCTTTAATCATTGACGACAGAATTGATGTTGCCATGGCTGTTGGATGCGGAGTTCATCTTGGGGCAGAAGATATGCCGATTGCTGTTGCGCGTTCTATTATGGGTGATGACTGTATTATCGGAGCTACTGCCAAAACTGTAGAAGCTGCTGTAAAAGCGGAAAAAGATGGTGCTGACTATCTTGGATGCGGTGCTATCTATCCAACGAAGACACATGTCAAAACAAAGATTACAAAAGTAGAAGTACTGAATGATATCTGTAATACTGTTAAGATTCCTGTTGCGGCTATCGGAGGATTAAACAAGGATAATCTGTCAGTTTTAAATCACAGCCCTATCCAGGGTATCTGTGTGGTTTCTACTATCATGGACGCACAGGATACCACTAAGGCAAGTAAAGAATTACTACAGGCAGTGAGGGAAGTTTTACAATAAGGACTGAGTTTTGCTCAGTTCTCTTTTTTATAAGAAAAAGGTATCTGCGTGTGCAGATACCTTATATATTTTTTTTGCTTGTTTTCAGTTCAGGAAACAGAAAATCAATACATTCTGGTACGATGGTTTCCCATGTTGCTTCTGAATGTGTTCCATTCAGTATAATCCTGTTATATACATTGCCGCCTTTAGCTGTAAAGGCATTGGACAGTTCCAGCAATGTATTAATCATCTTCATCTCTGTTTTTCTGTTTTTGATTTCATTGGATCCAAAAGATCTGTACAATCTTGTGTTGGAATGTAATGTACAATGATGAATCAGTTTTAAGCATTCATTTTTTCCGAATTCTGTAGCAGGGGAAATACATGCGAATTTTCCGAAAACATCAGAGTATTGTGTGGCCATGTAATCTGCCATAAGACCTCCCATGGAACTGCCACCGATACCTACATGGTTTCTGTCACTGTAAACAGAGAATTTCTTTTCACAGTATGGTTTCAAGACATCTACAAACCATTTTGCAGTGATGTCTCCCTGTTTTTTTGTATCTTCCCAGCCTTTAACCTTTACTGGTTTTACCGGGCAGTATTCATGCATTCTTCCATTATCTATATGGTTGCAATCCTGACCGATAACTACAAGATCAAGTTTTGCTTTATCGAGATAGTCTTTGATGCCCCAGCTTTTTCCGTAGGTAGCCACATCGTCAAAGAACAGATTATGCCCGTCAAACATATACAGGACTGGGTATTTCTTTTTGGTATTTGCTGTATAGGAATCAGGCAAATATGCCCAGATTTTTCTTGGGGATTGTGTAAAAGGTTTAATAGGTACTTCGAACTGTATTACTTCAGACATATTATCCCATCCACTTAACCTTATTTTCCTGTCCGTTTTTCAATTTGATCAGATTGGATTTATGACGGTAAGTAATAAATGCCCATAAAATCAGCAAACAGATAGATAATGGCAGGTTATGATTAAAAATAAAAGATGCAATCATTTCAATGCCTACTGCGGTGATAGAAGAAATGGACACAATCTTTGTAATGTATAACATGACAAAGAAAGCAATCACCGGCAGGATGAAATTGATCAGCCAGTTATGTGTGACAAATACTGTAATTCCAAGGAAGAAACCATAGGCAGTAGCGACAGCCTTACCGCCTTTAAACTGTGCAAAGACTGGGAAACAATGCCCGAAGGCACAGGCAAGACCTGCATAGAGAATGGCATCTTTACTGATGAGTGTTGCTACAAACATGGACAGAAATGCCTTGATGGCATCCAGGACAGTCACAGAGACCGCAGCCGGTTTTCCAAGGACTCTGCCTGCATTACTTGCGCCAAGATTACCGCTTCCTTCGTTACGAATATCCTTATGATAAAAGACTTTTCCAATGACTAATGCCCATGGAACAGAGCCAAATAAATAACTGATTAAGATCACAATAGCTGTTTTCATTTTAAAAACCTCCGTGACTTATTCTACCATAATTCTATGACTCATGTGTGTTATAATAGGCGAGATGATTCAGGGAGGTTTTCATGGTAAAGAAATATGATGACAATAGTATTCAGATATTAGACGGTCTTGAAGCAGTCAGAAAAAGACCTGGTATGTATATTGGTTCTACCGACAGTCATGGTCTTCACCATCTGATCTGGGAAATCGTAGATAACGCTGTTGATGAGGCTATCAACGGATATGGTAAAAAGATAAGTATTACACTTGAAGCGGATGGTTCTGTTACTGTACAGGATGAGGGAAGAGGGATGCCTACAGGTATGCATTCTTCCGGAATGAATACACTTCAGGTTATTTTTACAGTTCTTCATGCAGGAGGTAAATTCACAAGCCAGGGGGGATATAAAACCGCTGGTGGTCTGCATGGTGTAGGTGCTTCTGTTGTCAATGCCATGAGTGAATGGCTGGAAGTGGAAGTGGCTCATGATGGAGAGCTGGTACGTATGAGATTTGAGGATGGCGGAAAGAAAACCGGTAAACTCGAACATTTAGGAAAGACAAATAAAACAGGGTCTACAGTACGGTTTAAACCGGATGCTACTCTTTTTCAGACAACCGATTTTAAATTCGATGCAGTTTGTGAAAGAGCAAGAGAAGAAGCTTTCTTATTATCCGGTATTTCACTGATTGTGGAGGATAAACGTCCAAAGAAAGAGGCGAAGGAAACTTTCTGTTATGAAGATGGTCTTATTGCTTTTTTGGAGTACCTTCATGAAGATAAACAGGTTTTAAATGAACCGGTAAAATTCACAGGAGAATCCAATCATATCCAGGTACAGTGTGCTTTTCAGTATAATGACGGCTATCAAGAAAATACCTATAGTTTTGTTAACCTGGTAAGAACACCAGACGGAGGAACACACGAAGTTGGGTTTAAGACAGCCTTTACCAAAGCAGTAAATGACTATGCACGCAAATATGGTCTTCTGAAAGAAAAAGACAAGAATCTGGAAGGCTCAGATGTACGAGAAGGCTTGACAACGATTCTTTCTATATCCGTACCAGAAGAATACTTACAGTTTGAAGGCCAGGTAAAAGGAAAGCTTGGGACTCCTCAGGCAAAACCTGCAGTGGATGCGGTTGTGGCTGAAAAACTGGCCTACTGGCTGGAGGAAAATAAAACACAGTCCGATACTCTTGTCAGAAAGATGTTGAAAGCATCTCAGGCACGAGAAGCTGCCCGTAAGGCAAGAGATGAAGCAAGACGTGGTAAACGCGCAGGAAAAGTGGAAAAGGTATTATCTGGCAAACTTGCTCCGGCACAGACCAAAGACTCTACTATTAAAGAACTGTTTTTAGTCGAAGGTGATTCCGCCGGAGGTTCTGCAAAACAGGGAAGAGATTCTCGCTATCAGGCAATTTTACCGTTAAGAGGTAAAGTGTTGAATACAGAAAAATGTTCCATGTCTGAAATTGAAAAAAACGAAGAATTGAATACATTGATTTATACACTTGGTGCAGGTGTCGGCGCAGATTTTGATTATCAGGAAAGCAATTACAACAAAGTCATTATCATGACCGATGCGGATGATGATGGCTCTCATATTCAGATTTTACTGCTGACATTCTTCTACAGATATATGCGTCCTCTGGTTGAACAGGGAATGGTATATATTGCCTTACCTCCACTGTATAAAGTAACTAAAGGTAAAAACAGTGAATATTGCTATTCCGATGAAGAACTTGACGCATTAAGAAAGAAATACGGTAAGTGTGAAATCCAGAGATACAAAGGTCTTGGTGAAATGAATGCAACCCAGCTTTGGGAAACCACCATGGATCCCTCAAGCAGAACACTGATTCGTGTAGGTATTGACGATAATTCTGTGGCAGACAGAAGAGTGACTACTCTAATGGGGGATAAAGCAGAAAAGAGAAGAAAATGGATCGAAGATAACATATCTTTTACTCTGGAAGATAATTTTAAGGTGAATAACTGATGGCGAAAAAGAAAGTAATAGAAGATAACACAAAATATGTTCCTCAACTGTTAGAAGACATCATGGGCAGTGGGTTTGGCAGATATGCCAAATACATCATTCAGGAAAGAGCACTTCCCGATGCACGTGATGGTCTGAAACCTGTACAGAGAAGAATTTTATATGCGATGTATCATGATGGTAATACATGGGATCATCCATATCGTAAATCTGCCAAGACAGTTGGTCTTGTTATTGGTAATTATCATCCTCATGGAGATACCAGTGTTTATGATGCCATGGTACGTATGTCTCAGGACTGGAAGGTAAGACTGCCTCTGATTGACATGCATGGTAATAACGGTTCTATCGATGATGACCCTGCAGCTGCCATGCGTTATACGGAGGTAAGACTTGCTAAAGTGACTCAGATCATGGAAGATGATCTTGATAAAGACACGGTGGAAATGGCACCTAACTTCGATGATACGGAAAACGAACCGACGGTATTACCGGTTCCTTTTCCTGTTATGCTTGTGAACGGTGCTACAGGTATTGCGGCAGGATATGCTACAAATATGCCTCCACATAATCTCAATGAAGTTGTGGATGCGACTATTTTCCGATTACAGAATCCAGACAGCTCCCTGCAGGATATCATGAGTATTCTTCCTGGTCCTGACTTTCCAACAGGTGGTATTGTACAGGGGAGAAAAGGTATTGAAGATGCTTTTAGAACAGGTAAGGGAAGAGTGGTAGTACGCTCAAAATGTGAGATTGTGCAGGAGAAAACCTGTCAGCAGATTGTAGTGACAGAAATTCCTTATGAAGTTATCAAAGGTCAGCTTGTTAAGAAGATGGATGAAATCCGTGTTTCCAAGGAGATTGACGGCATACTGGATGTCAGAGATGAATCTGACAGAAATGGTTTAAGAATTGTAGTAGACATCAAGAAGGAAAGTGATGCCAATATGATTCTGAATTACTTCTATAAAAACACAGATTTACAGGTTTTCTACAGTTATAACAATGTGGCAATTATTGATAAAACACCTGTACAGGTAGGATTATTAGGTTTACTGGATGCGTTTATTGATTTCAGAAAAGAAGTAGTCACAAGAAGAAGTCAGTATGAACTGGCAAGGATGGAAGCGCGTTGTCATATTATTGAAGGTTTAATGAAAGCTGTATCCATTGTGGATGAAGTTATTGCCATTATCAGAAACAGTAAAGATAAAGCAGATTCTAAAAAGAATCTGATGGCTGCTTTTGGATTTGATGAAGTACAGGCCGAAGCCATTGTTACATTAAGACTGTACAGATTAAGTAATACGGATATTGTATCTTTAAGAGAAGAATTTGCACAGCTGGTGAATGCTATCGAAGAAACCAAGGCAATCCTGGAAAATTCTGACGTTTTAACTTCTGTGCTGATTAAAGAATTGCGTAATGTGAAAAAAGATTACGGGCAGGAAAGAAAGACACAGATTGAAGATGAAGTCAGTGATATCGTCATTGATAAAGCCAGTATGGTTACCAGTGAAAGAGTGGTCGTAACTATTTCCAAAGACAGCTATATCAAACGTGTTTCCTTGCGTTCTTTTAATGCAAGTAATGGCACACCTACAGGATTAAAACAATCCGATGAACTGTTAGGTTCTATAGAATGTGATACACTGGATACTCTGCTGTTATTCACATCTAAAGGTAACTATGCGTATTTACCTGTATGGCAGATAGAAGAAAGTAAGTGGAAAGATGTTGGTATGCACTTGAACAAAGTCATACGTATTGACGGCAATGATAAGATAATCAATGCCATTGTGGTAAAGGATTTTAATACGTATGCTTCGATTGTGACGGTATCCAGCAGTGGATTCATCAAAAAGACACCTGTAAATGTGTTTAAAGTGGACCGCAATAACAAAGTCATGCCGTGTATGAATATTCCGAGTGGTAAAGAATTACTGTGTGCTTTTTGTGTCTATGAGGGTGATGAAGTCATTTTGGCTTCAAAAGATGGATTTGCATATAGATACGGCATTGAACAGATACCATCTACTGGTGTAAAATCTAAAGGAGTAAAGGCCATGAATGTCGGATCCACAGATGCACTTGTCAGTGCATGTGTCAGACCGGCAACCAATGGTAATGCGATCTTCATAACCAATAATGGACAAATGAAACGTATGCACCTGGAAGAGATTCCAAGTGCTAACAGACCTGCCAAGGGAAATCTTATCTGTAAACGTGTTAAATCTAATCCGAGCGTTATTCAGGAAGTACTGTATTGTGAAGCAGGAAAACAGCTTGTGTTCCATGGTGAACAGGATACAATACTTCATGCAGTAGAGATTCCATTAAAGAATGCGACAACAGGTTTCTCTACTCCTGTGGAATTCCATCAGGGATGGTACAGAGAAACAGGTATTGAAGAATGTCGTATTGTGGATTTTCCGACAGGAGAAACCCAGGAAGTTCATGAGGATTATGAAAAGCTGACTCTGTTTGATTAAGAAAGGATATACCTCTATGCGTAAATGTAAAGGTTGCGGAACAATTCTGCAAACTACGGATCAATCAAAACCGGGATTCACCCCAAAAGAAAACAGTGAATACTGTCAAAGATGTTTCAGACTCATTCATTATGATGATTTGCAGTTTTCCATGCGTACCGGTATTGCGCCGGATTCAGTATTGAATGAAATAGAAAAGATGGACTGTCTTGTATTATGGGTAGTAGATCTGTTTGACTTTGAAGCAGGTATGATACCAGGTCTTCAAAGAAAAATAGGAAATAAAGATATTGTGCTTGTGACAAGTAAAAGAGATATTCTGCCAGAGACATTAAGTCATGAAAAGATTGCAAGATTTGTATTCTCAAGATTAAAAGATTTCGGTATTTCCATTAAAGGACTGATTATCACAAGTAAAGAAGGAAGACTGGGTGTGGAAGAAGTCAAAGATGCTGTAAAGATGTATGCCAAGGGAAGAAAAGTCGTTGTCATGGGCAAAGCCAATGCCGGTAAATCCACTTTGATGAATTCTCTTCTGGGAGAAAACATTCTGACAATGTCCAGATATCCTGGTACTACTCTGGAATTTAATGAAATCGAAATGGGTGGTATTACCTATGTAGATACACCTGGTATTGAAATTGACAGCTCTATCCTGATGGAAATGAAAGAAGAAGATTTAAAAACGGTTGTGCCTGCACATACCATTAAACCTATGATTTATCAGGTGAATAAAAATCAGTCTTTTTTCCTGGGAGGTCTTGCAAGAATCGATGTCATGGGATGTGACCATGCAAGTGCTGTATTCTATGTAAGTAATTCCGTTCATATCCACAGATGTAAGACGGAAAATGCTGAAAACATGTGGATCAAGCATTATGGGGAATTATTCAAACCTGCTCCGGTACATAACGAATTTAAATCCTATTCCAAGCATAAAGATATGGATAAGATGGATATTGTTATAGACGGACTTGGATGGATCTGTGTTTCCGGACAAATGCAGTCTATCGTCGTAAAAGCACCAAAGAATGTAAATGTAACATTCAGAAAGGCATTATTGTAATATGTTAACAACTAAACAAAAAGCATATCTGAAATCTCTTGCCATGAATGAAAGAGCTCTTTTCCAGATTGGTAAAGATGGTCTGAATGAAAATGTTGTAGAGACTGTAGAGAATGCATTACGAGCAAGAGAGCTGGTAAAACTGTCTGTTTTAAAGACGGCGCCAGTACAGGATTTTAAAGAACTTGCGTTTGATCTTGCTATGCACACGCATTCTGAAGTAGTTCAGATCATTGGACGTACTATCGTCCTGTACAAAAAGAATAAAGAACCTAAAATCTTATTACCATGAAACTAGTTTTGTTATGTCCTTTTGATCCTGTGACGAAAAAGGAAATAGAGTATGCAAAAAAGGTTCTGAAAGAAAGTAAATCTACAGAGATCTATTTGATGCCATGGGGAAAGGGAATATGCACTTTACAGGAAAGAAAAGAAATTCTGAAAGTGACTCTTCAGTCTTATAAGAAACTACGGGTATGTGATGCTATTGAAAAAGAGGATCAGGTAGTCTGTTTTGAAGAAGCAGAAAAGAGTGAAGAAAAAGTGCATCACGGAGATTTTACAAAGCTGGAAGAAAAGACACGTAAATACGTATGTGAAAAAGGGTATTACTATAAAGAGGTGGCTAAAAATATGTGTAAGCCATCAAGATATGCACATTCTTTACGTGTTGCAGATACCTGTGTGTTGCTGGCAAAAGCACATCATTATGATGAGAATCGGGCGTATAAAGCAGGGATTCTTCATGATATTACCAAGGCATACAGTTATGAAGAATCTGAAAAGATTATCTCTGCCTATAAACCGGAATGGTTATCCATCTCCGAAAAGGTATGGCATAGCTTTACAGCAGTGGTATTTCTTAAACAGCATATGCAGTATGTGGAAGAGGATGTTTTACATGCGATTGAACATCATACTTTAGGTGATGGTAATACAGATCTGGATGCTATCCTGTATATTGCCGATAAGATTGAACCTGGAAGAGGGTATGATACAAGCTATCATGTGGCGCTGGCATGCAAAGACCTTAAAGCAGCTGTAAAATACATACAGGAAGAATCATTGAGATATAGACAAGAAAAGGAAGGTAAGTAATGTCTGAATTATTAGACTTGACAACAAAAACACTTAGTGAAAAACTGGCAAAAGATATTGTCATTATGGATATGAAGCAGGTAAGCCCATATTCCGATTATTATGTTATCTGCACTGCAAATAATGTACGCCATGCGTCTTCTCTGGCTGATTATGTAGAAGATGAAGTGGAAAAACACGGATTTACCGTCAGAGCAAAAGAAGGTACAGGTGGCAGTACATGGGTATTACTGGATATTGGTGAAGTAGTGGTACATATCTTTACGGAAGAAACACGTAATATTTACAGGCTGGAAGCTTTATGGGCCGATCAGCCTCAGACCAGATACGAGGAAAAGGGATAAGTTCATACTTATTCTTTTTTTGAAGTGGAATTTAACTTTTCACTTCAGCTTTATTCGCTTTTTAAAAATATTTTCTTGCAACATTTTGGAAAGAGGCTATACTAATTGCATAAACGGTGAAGAGAAGTAGTACCTGAGGGATGCTTGCAAAGAGAGATATCGTATGGTGAAAGATATTGAAGCAGAGTCGGGGAACGTGTCTTGGAGTTATTCAGTCGAAGAGTGCTGAGGCTGAATCGTAAGCTTGCGTTAAAAGTTTGAGGTGTCATCTGTTTTTGAGCAGATGGAATTTTGGTGGTACCGCGTTATTATGACGTCCAATTGTTAATTGGACGTTTTTTTTTTTTAGGAGGTTTGCTTATGTTAAGAAAAGGACGACGATTTCAGTTGATAAAGAAATAGAATATACGCAAATACAAGAATATAAAGAAAGATGAGGATATGGATATGAAAAAATTAATGACAACTATTTTAGCAACAAGTTTACTTACATTGGCAGGATGTTCTTCCTCCAAAACAAATGATGATGCAAAAGCAACTGCAGACAGTGCAGACAATGCTACAGTGATTACTGTAGGTATTTCTCCTGACTATGCTCCATATGAATCAGAAAATACAGATGGAGATATCGTAGGATTTGATCCTGATATGTGTGCTTTATTCGAGCAGTATCTGACTGAACAGGAAGGTACACCATATAAAGTAGAACTGAAGAAGATGGACTTTGATAACATCGTTACTCAGTTACAGGGTGATCAGATTGATATCGGTGTTTCCGGATTTACTTATGCAGAAGACAGAAAGGTAGAATGGTCAGAACCATATCTTGGTTCTTCTCAGGTAGCAGTATTACCTAAGGGTTCCACGATTACATCTCTGGATGATCTGAAAGGTAAAAAGATTGCTGTACAGACTGGTTCTACCGGTGAAGAAGCTGCCAAAGAAATTGAAGGTGCAGATGTTACAGGATTAAAGAATGCACAGGATATTATGAATGCTTTAAGTGCCAATCAGTATGATGCTGCTGTGGTGGATTTAGGTGTAGCTAAGAACTATGTGGAAAAGGGTGCTTTCACAATGATTGATGACAGTCTTGTGGATGAACAGAACTATGTGATTGCTAAATTAGGAAACACTGAGATGATTGACAAAATCAACAAGTGTATCGAAACATTCTTGGCAAGTGATGATTATCAGACACTGTGTGATAAATATGGTCTGACACCACTTGAAACAAAATAAAAACTGAAAGGGAAAGTCAATATGTTTGTCGCATTTCAGGAAGTCTTTACTTTAGCCAATATTCTGTATCTAGCCAAAGGGGCGCTGTTATCGGTAGGCATTGCAGCACTTTCCCTTTTGTTTGGTCTGATACTGGGAACTCTTGGTGCTACAGGTAAAAGAAGTAAACATGGCATACCACGAGGTATTGCCAATGTATATGTCACAATTATTCGTGGTACGCCGTTATTGTTACAGATTCTGATTATTTTCTCTGTTATTCCTTCTATGTACACAGCCATGACAGGAAAGATTCTCAGAATTGATCCAATTCTGATTGGTGTGATTGCAATGAGTATCAACTCTGGAGCTTATCAGACAGAACTGATCAGATCAGGAGTTAATGCAGTGGATAAAGGACAATGGGAAGCCTGCGAAACACTTGGGTTATCCAACTGGAAAACGTTAAAGCTTGTCATCCTTCCACAGGCATTTAAACGTATCGTTCCACCATTAATTTCTGAGTTTATCACATTGATTAAAGACAGTTCTTTAATCAGTTGTATTGGAGCTGTGGAATTGTTGAAGGGAGCACAGATTATCGGCGCTCAGTATTTTGATGTGATGTCTCCGTACATGTTAGCCGCAATTTTCTATCTTGTAATGACATGTGTTGTATCTATGATTGGAGCAAAAGTAGAAAAGAGGTTGTCTGTCAGTGATTAAAGTAGAAAATATATCTAAAAATTTTGCTAAGACACATGCTTTACATAATGTGTCATTGGAAGTACATAAAGGGGATATCATCTCTTTAATTGGTCCAAGTGGATCAGGTAAAAGCACATTATTGAGATGTATCCATGGACTTGAAACTATTGATTCCGGAAAGATTTATCTTGATGGAGAGCTCATGGATCGTCGTAATGAGAAAAAATTCAGAGAACAGAGAAATAAAATGGGATTTGTGTTTCAGCACTTTAATTTATTTCCAAATATGACGGTGTTAGAAAACTGCAAACTGGCACAGGTGGAAGTACTGCATAAATCTTCAGAAGAGGCAGAAAAAACAGCTCTGGAATATCTGGAAAAAGTTGGCTTAAAAGAAAAGAAAGACAGTTATCCGAACAATCTTTCTGGTGGTCAGAAACAAAGAGTCGCAATTGCAAGAGCTTTATGTATGGCGCCTGATATTATGTTGTTTGATGAACCAACCAGTGCATTGGATCCGGAAATGATCAAGGAAGTACTTGATGTTATGAAAGATCTTGGAAAACAAGGGATGACAATGGTAGTTGTTACACATGAAATGGGCTTTGCAAGAAAAGTAGGTAACAGAGTGGTTTTCCTGGATCAGGGAGAAATTATCGAAGAAAACACTTCTGAAGAATTCTTTTCCAATCCTCAGTCTGACAGAGCAAAAGATTTCTTATCAAAAGTATTCTATGATTAAGCAATTCATCGGAATTGCTTTTTTTCTTGCCATTCTCTACGATATACATATGAAGACAATTGAAGATATGTATATTACAAGTAAACAGGATATGATTGAAGCAGTACAGGCTCTTGGCATCTTACCATTCTTTAAAAACTCAATTCGTGGGTTTTCTATAGAAGAAAGATGCAGTCCGAAGGTATATTTCTCCAGTTCAGAGGGTGTGTGGGAATGGAAGGGACCAGTAATAGTCCATACAGGCTGTGCCTACGGAAAATTCTTTGAAGGAAAAGCTGCTTTTGTGTCTTCTAGATGGATAAATGATTTTGCCAATTACAAAAGAGACGGATATGACTTTGATGCAAGAGTAGATGATGGCTTATCCAGTTATGATCAGCAATATCTCTATAGTCTGATTGATCAATATCCTTCAGTCCTTTCTAAACAGTTAAAAGCTGAAGGTGGATATATCAAACCGAAAAAGAACAGTTCCATTCAATGGGAACCCAGAAAGGGATTTGATACGCAGATGACAAAACTGCAGAAACTTGGCTATATCACTACTACTGATTTTGAATATGAAGCAGATAAGAATGGAAATTTCTATGGATGGGGTATAGCACGCTATGCAACCTTTGAACATGCATTCGGGAAAAAGTTCATACATCATGTGTATGACAGAACTCCCGAAGAATCCTATCAAAAACTATTGAAACACTTAAAGAAGATTCTTCCTGATGTACAGGAGAATGAAATAGAGTATTTTCTGAAAAGGTGATAATAAAAAACAGATTTCAATGTGAAACCTGTTTTTTATTATGCTCTGGTAATACCGTTAATAGTGAGCCAGCTGAGTATATCATCTGCTGTAAAAGGATGATCATTATCCCAGCATAGCGTACTGTCTATGGAAATCTGTCCTCCGGATACACTGACTAACAGTAAAGAAGGAAAGGAATTGATACCCCATTCAGCTTTGAGTCTGTTGGTAGTATAGGAAGTGTCAAGAGAAGTGATATCCACGATTTCTATCACATCAGTCACATTGGATTTTTTCATATTGTTGATAGAAGGAAATACTGTATTAACTACATAGTTGGAGTTGTCATCTGCAGCAGAATAGAAGAAATAAATATGTTTCGTGGATTCTCCGTGACTTAATGTATATTCTCTTAAAGAATTATAGGCAATATAGTTTGTATTTTCCTGTGTTTTCTTAAGATCGGGTTCATAAATTCTATATCCGACAATTGCTAAAGAGTACAGTGCAAGTATAGTCATAAATGTAAATAGAATACGTTTCATCATAGTATGTTCAGTCTATCAAATCTTTATGTATTTTTCAATTTGCTTTGGAGTATAATAGAGTGACTGGAAGTAATGTGTATGAAAAAATGGTATGAACAAAACTATGTCTCTCACAGAGACTGGATATTAGATAACATGGAAAATCTTGGACTGGATTGTAATGAAGTCGTTCTGGTCCTGTTAATTGATTTTATGAATGAACACCATCAGGAAATTGATCTTGAAGGCTTATCTAATAAACTGAACAAATCCCAGGATGAACTGGACAGGGTATTGTCTACCTTATGTGCAAGATCTTATCTTTCTATCTTTCCTACCTCCAATGGCTCCAAGTGGAGTTTAAACGGTCTGTTTGAGGCAGACAGTGAAAGAAGTGTCAAGGTGATGGACAGATCACTGTTTGATACATTTGAATCTGAATTTGGAAGACCACTAAGTGAAAGAGAAATGGAAAAGCTGAATGAGTGGGTAAAATCCACGCATAAGAAATTAATCATCTATGCTTTAAGACAGGCCAGTCTTGATGAAAAGCTGAGTTTCCCATATATTGATAAGATTATATCTAATTGGAAAACAAAAGGGTATACAGCAGATAACATAGAGAAGGTGTGGACCAATGCTTAAAAAACCAACGCCTGTAGAAATCTTAGATACAATAGCTGAAATGTTTCCACAAGCAAGATGTGAGCTGGAACATACAAATAACTATGAGATGACTGTAGCAGTCATTTTGAGCGCTCAGACTACAGATGCTTCTGTCAATAAAGTTACACCGGCTTTATTTGCAAAATATCCAACAGTATATGCTCTTGCTGAAAGTAATCTGAAGGATGTGGAAGATTGCATTCATACACTTGGTCTTTACAGGAACAAAGCACGCTCCATTCAGATGATGGCTAAGACAGTAGTGGAAAAATATCACGGAGAAATTCCTTCTACAATGAAAGAGCTTTGTACTTTAGAAGGGGTGGGAAGAAAGTGTGCCAATGTCATTCTCAGTGAATGTTTTGGAGTACCCAGTATTGCTGTGGACACACATGTGAACAGGGTATCCAAAAGACTGACTCTTGCAAAACCCGATGATTCTTTACTACAGGTTGAAACAAAACTGAAAAGGAAACTTCCGAAAGAGAGATGGACAAAAGCTCATCATCAGATGATCTTCTTTGGAAGATATTACTGCACAAGTCGAAATCCCAAGTGTGAACAATGCCCGTTTAAAGATTTCTGTGCGTACATAAAACATAAGACAAAATAAAAGAGATTTCTCGAGAAATCTCTTTTATTTATCTTATTTTTGATATGGGATAACTACATTGATTTTTCCTGTCTGAACAACAGTCTTGTTAACATTTATACCTGTAATATCCACATTATTGTAGGTGACACTTGTATCTTTTGCACCATGGGATTCTGTAATGTCCACTTTAATTCCGTTAGCTTCTGCCCAGTCTTTGTATTCCTGTGAAGTAGTATAGACAGGAATCTGGATAGTTTCAGGAACAGTGAATACCTGAGCTGTTACCTCATTGGAATTACCTCCGAGTTTTTCATAACCATAGTATCCTTTGACTGTATACGTTACACCAGGGCTCAATGAGACTGTCTGTGTATAAGTGGATTGATCTGTGGCAAGTTCCTGAGAAGAACCGTCAGAGCCTTCAAGTCTTGCTTTATACTGGATTGGACCATATACCCAGGAGTAGTCAAACATACGTTTGCCTGTTGCGGCTCGTATGACAGTATCTCCATATTTTAGGGAAATGTCTTTTTCCTGCTCAGCAACTTTCAGTTTATCTGCATCAGGGTAATCGGCCCATTTCAGAGTCAATGTTCCATCAGATGGCAGCAGCTGATCGTTACCGGAATAACTTGCTGTAAAAGTTGTCAGATCCTTTACGGAATCAGCTCCCTGAGGAGAATTCAGTTTATTGAATTCTGTCTTGATCAGACCTGTAGTTACATATTCAGAATCCATACCTTCAATAGTAGAGACATATGGATATACACCTTTGATGTGCGTGATAGAGGAAATTCCGTCTGGCTGCTGTACATCGGCAGGGGTATGATCAGCATTTAGCTGATCCAGCATTGCTGAACATACACGGCCTGGAATGTTCAGGCTGTCCCAGTCATCGGAGAACCAGGATTGTACATTTGCATCGGCTTTATCAAAACCATTCCATACTGCAGTGGTGTATTCACTTGTAGAACATACCATCCATTTATCTTTACGTGCTCCTTCTGGAATGCCATATTGTACAGCGTCGTCACCATAGTCACTGGTACCGGATTTTGCATATGTCGCATAAGATCTTTGTAAGATCTGTGCATAGTTATATTCTGATGACCATACAACCTTGTTCATCATATAGGTAGATAAGTAAGCTGCCTGAGGACTGAGCACCTGTTTTGGCTGATATTCTTCAAGTTCTGAAACAGTGATTGGATCTTTTGTGCCGGAACGGTAGGTGATAGTACGGATAGTATGCGCTTTATACAGTTTACCACCATTGATCAGCATACTGTGTGCCTGAGCAATTTCTTCAGGACTAGCATAGAATTCGTTACCACCAATTGCCCATGCTACATCGAACATATCATAGGAATATCTGGAGAAATCCAGACTTTCAACATATTTAGCAACGTTATCATATCCCATGGTTTCAAATTCTTCATACATAGCTGCAATAGCAGGTGTGTTTAAGGAAGTCTGAATTGCATATTCTAATGTTACATCACCTCTGTAGACTCCATCAAAGTTGGAGAATATCCATTCTCTGGAACCGACAGGTTCATCGCATACTACATGGCTTGTTGCCCATCCTAGATTTTCAAAGGCAAGTGCATAAGACATAAACGGTTTTACGCTGGAACCAGGGGAGTGATATACTGCAGTACCATGATTTAATAATCCGGCACCACCGTTAGAAGAATAGTTTCTTCCACCACCAATGGCAATTACTTCACCATTCTGGTTGTTCATGGTTACAAAACCAAGTTCTACCTGATCTGCCGGGAACCATACCTCATCGTATTGTCCTGCACAGATGGCATCGCTCAATGACTGAGCTTCTGGATTCATCGCTGTATGAATATCCATGGCGACTGTGAATGGATCCTGACCTGTAATCTGTTCTGCTTCAAGTAAGACGGCATCTATGTATGCCTGATACGGATTGCCGCTTTCCACGTTATCTGTGGTGTGGTCATATAATAAATCTTCTACGTTGATACTCTTTGCAAGACTGTATTCTTCCTGGGTGATGTATCCATGTCTTAACATCAGAGCTAATACAACATTTCTTCTTTGAGTGGAATAATCCAGATAATTCATCGGATCATAATAGTATGGGGAGTTAATGATACCGGCAAGCAGTGCACTTTCTGAAAGGTTCAGATCTGTGACACGTTTATTAAAGTAGTATTCACTTGCCTTTTCAACACCACGAATATTACCAGATCCTCCAAAGTTCATCTTATTCAGATACATTTCAAAGATTTCTTTCTTGGAAGCCTGTTTCTCCAGCTCCAGTGCCATGGCAATCTGCTGTACTTTATACTCTACATTCTTTTCTGAAGTTACGCTTGTTGCTTCATTACCTGTATCTACAAAGAAGTAGGTGAGTTTGACTAACTGCATGGTGAATGTGGAACCACCCTGTGTATTGCCGTTACGTACAGTATTTATGATGGAGGCAATGAATCTGGATGGGTCGAAACCGTTGTGCTTAAAGAATCTGGAGTCTTCTACGGAAACGAATGCATCAATCAGGGATTCAGGGAACTCATCATAAGACATATTCTCTCTTAACTGTTCACCAACGTCGGAAATCTGATTGCCGTCAGCATCAAAGATACGTGTGGATTCCTGAGAATATAACTGTTCAACATCGAGTGTCGGTGTACCTTTTAACATGGCATTGAGGGTAGTGATGCCAGCGGTACCGACAACCAGTTCAATGCCAACCAGAACGACAAGTATACACGTGAAGAAACTAAAGAAATCAAACTTCTTTTTTATGATTTTAGGTGTATTTTTTTTGTTTTTTCTCATTACACATTCTCCTTTTTATTTGAAATATAATGTATCTATAACAGCTAAATAATCTACTGGTTTTAAATAAGATGCAGGTATTTTATAGGCATTTTCTGAAAACCAGGTGTAAGGAATTGATGACCTTTCCGTTGTAGTATAAAAGTCTATGACTTTATCTGCCGGGCAGTAGAAAGTCTCGTTTTTTTTGATAAATCGTATAATAACAAAGGCTATGGCGCCATGTCTTAAAACTGCAGCCAGGTGTTTAATCTGGTGTGCATGTATGGACTTCAATGGAAATGAAGTCAATGACTGGTTGTCCTTTGCTTCAAAATCTATATACCTTCCTTTATAAATACCATTGTAATCTGTTGTACTTGGTAATTTGAAATATGCTTCAGTAATCTTTGCCGAACTGCGTCGCGGATAATCTACTTTTACGACTGTTACAGGTGTAGGCTTTTTATGAATCACAGCAATATCATTGGACAGATAAAAGCTGTTTGTCAGGTTAATTTCTTTCTCTAACTCCATGCCTCTGCCACCGGTATATTTCTTTTCCGGCAAGGAAGAGGGCAATGCAGTTACACATGTTTTTCCGTTTGGATATTTAATCATAATTAAAGATTACCATAAACAATTATACAGTTGTTCACATAATTAAGGAAGAAATATTGATTTTTTAAATGTGAAATGGGATAATTTATAAAGGAGGATCGGCCATGGCAGATAAGTTACATCTCACACCATTAGATATTGTGAATAAAAAGTTTTCTATTGATTTTAAAGGGTATGATTCCAACGAAGTAGATCATATGCTGGATGAAGTCATTGAAGATTATCAGATGTATCAGGATATGGTAGATTCTTTACAGCAAAAAGTAAGTGATCTGGAGAAGACCAATGCTTTACTCAGAGCAAAGATGGTCGAACTGGAAGGAAAGGAACGCGCTATCAGTAAAGACAGCAACCCTATGTTGCAGGGCGCTAACAACGTGGATATTCTCAAGCGTTTATCCAAGCTGGAAAATGAAGTCTTTAACAACAATAACGATTCCAATCGTAAACACTAAAACAAAACTTTCTTTCTGTGGGCAATCGCTGCCGGTAGCGGTAGAGGAAAGTCCATGCTCGCACATTCTGTGATGAATGTAGTGTTTGTGCTGGTCCAATCAATAAGGCCAGGCACCTGATTTCAGGTGACGGCGGAGTTGAAACCTAAAAGAGCAATCTCATGGTATAGACCCTTAAGGTGTCACAGTGACGAAGCTGTATGGGAAACGATACAGGTGGAACGAGATAAACCCCGCAAGCGAGAAACCCAAATTTGGTAGGGGAACTTCCGAGGATGAACCGAAATTACAAGGAAGCTGTACGCAAGTGCAGAGATAAATGGTTGCCACTTCTTTTTAGAAGTACAGAACATGGCTTACATCAGTTGGAAAGTTACGGAGGAAGATGCATAAAGCACCTTCTTCCTTTTTTTCTTTTTTCTTATGGTATAATCATTGTGGTTTTGAAACCACAGGAGGAAAAAATGAATTTACCTAACAGATTAACAATCATGAGAATGGTTATGATTCCAGTCATTATTCTTGTGTATTTATTTCCATACAGCGCGATTGGATTGACTCCGGTTATTTTCCATATTGGTGGAGTGGAATTATCTAGCATCAATCTGATTGTTCTGGCTCTTTATGTTCTTGCGGCTGTAACAGACGCTCTGGATGGACATATTGCCAGAAGCCAGAATCTGATTACAACATTTGGAAAGTTTGCAGATCCTATTGCAGATAAGTTACTGACAACTTCCATGTTTTTACTGTTTGCTTCAAGAGGTATTATTCCTGTAGTACCGGTTATTATCATGGTTGCACGTGATACTATTGTTGACGGATGCAGAATGGTTGCTGCTACAAACGGAAAGGTAGTAGCTGCAGGCATGATGGGAAAAATCAAAACAGTTTTACAGATGGTGACAGTTGCTGTAGTTTTATTGAATAATCTTCCTTTTGAAATGTTTGGGTTACCGGTCAGTGAAATTTTATTATGGTTTGCTGCTTTTGTTTCCATGGTATCCGGTATACAGTATTTTAATCAGACAAAAGAAGATATTTTAGAATCTAAGTAAAAAATTACATTTTTAGTGAATAGTATAAATGTAAGGAGAAAGCATATATGCCAAGAAAAGATGATACAAAAACAGTTACAGACGACAAAAAGGAAGCTTTGCTGAATGAAGCTTTGAAAGCCATTGAAAAAGAATACGGTAAAGGTTCCATCATGAAACTGGGAGATCGTGCCAATGTTGCTATTGATGCAATTCCTTCCGGATCCATTGCTCTGGATGTTGCACTGGGAATTGGTGGATATCCAAAAGGAAGAATTATTGAAATTTTCGGTCCTGAATCCAGTGGTAAAACAACCCTTGCATTACATGCTATTGCAGAATGTCAGAAAATGGGTGGAAGATGTGCATTTATTGATGCGGAAAATGCCATTGACCCTCAATATGCCAAAGCATTGGGCGTGGATATTGATGAGTTGATTCTATCTCAGCCAGATTCTGGTGAGCAGGCATTGGATATCTGTGAAGTACTGGTAAAGTCAGGTGCCATTGATCTTGTGGTCATTGACTCTGTTGCCGCACTTGTACCTCAGGCGGAATTAGATGGAGAAATGGGTGATTCTTCTGTAGGTTTGCAGGCAAGACTGATGTCCAAAGCCATGAGAAAACTTGCCGGTGCAATGAATCATTCCAATACAACCGCTATCTTTATCAACCAGTTACGTGAAAAAGTAGGTGTTATGTTTGGTAATCCGGAAACAACACCTGGTGGAAGAGCATTAAAGTTCTATTCTTCCGTACGTCTGGATGTAAGACGCGGAGAGACACTGAAGAATGGTACAGATGCCTATGGCAGTATCACAAAGATCAAGGTTGTGAAAAACAAGGTTGCTCCACCATTTAAAGTAGCAACAGTAAATATGATTTACGGTAAGGGTATTTCTCATATAGATGAAGTATTAAATATTGCTGTAGAAAACGATTATGTATTAAAATCTGGTGCCTGGTTCTCCTATAATGGAGAAAAAATCGGACAGGGTCTGAACGCTGCAAGAGCTTTTGTGGAAACACATCCGGATGTATTACAGGAGTTGGAAAATAAGATTCATGACCTGTATTTTGGAAAAGAAGAAACTGTAAGTGAGTAAGCTGTCGGAATCTCGACAGCTTTTTCATTTTTTAGACAGGAATTGGATTTTGCTTGTGAAAACTCTGTTAAAACCGTATAATATTGATTGGGAATAATATCTCACAATCACAATGAATGGAGGAAAAGAGTATGGACGCTCTGTATTTTGTACTTTTCACTGGGATTGGTGTTTTAGTGGGTGTGGGCATCATGTCTATACTCAATAAAAAAGGGCTTACAAAAGCAAAACTTGAGTCAGAAGACATTATTAAAGAAGCTAATTCTAAAGCTGAAACGGTAGTTCGTCAGGCAACTTTAGACGGAAAGCAGCGTGTGTATGACATGCAGCTGCAGGCGGAGAAGGAAATAAAAACTCAGCAGAATAAAATTCAGCAGTTTGAGAACAAACTTCTTCGTCGTGAAGACAGTCTGAATTTCAGAGAACAGAACTTAGCTAACAGTGAAAAGAAGCTGAACGAAAAAAATAAGTCTATTGATAACAAACTTGCAGACATCGAGAAGCAGAAAGAAGAACTGCAATCCCGTATCGATGAGCAGGTTCAGGTTTTGGAAAAAGTCTCACACTTATCTCAGGAAGATGCACATAAAGAACTGATGGATATTACGGCAAAGATGTGTGAAAAAGAAGTAGCACAGTATATCCATGAACAACAGGAAGAAGCAGAAAATCAAGCTACAGAAAATGCACGTAATGTCATTGCTGCAGCAATTCATCGTTATTCACAGGAAGAAGTTATTGAAAGAACTGTTTCTACAGTCACTTTGACAAGTGAAGAAATGAAAGGCCGTATTATCGGTAGAGAAGGTCGTAACATTAAAGCTATTGAACAGGCAACAGGTGTGGATCTGATTATTGACGATACGCCTGATATTATCACTGTTTCCTGTTTTGATCCGATTCGAAGAGAAATTGCACGTCAGTCTTTGGAAACTTTAATGAAAGATGGCCGTATTCAGCCAGGAAGAATTGAAGAAGTAGTTGAAAAGACAACACGTGATCTTGAAGAAACTGTTTTAAAGATTGGTAATGAAACTATCTTTAAACTTGGTATTGGCAGAATGAACAAGGAACTAGTACGTCTGATTGGCAGACTGCGTTACAGATATTCCTATGGACAGAATGCTTTACAGCATTCTATTGAAGTAGCTCAGTTCTCTGGACTTATGGCTGCAGAATTAGGCCTGAATCAGGCACTTGCAAGACGTGCTGGGCTGTTACATGATATTGGCAAAGCAGTAGACTTTGAACAGGAAGGAAGCCACGTGGAACTTGGTGTGAAATATGCCAAGAAATATGGTGAAAATCCTATTGTTATCAATGCCATTGAAAGTCATCATGGGGATGCGGAAGCACAGGATATCATTTCTGTACTTGTTGCTGCAGCTGATACTTTGTCTGCTGCAAGACCTGGTGCACGTTACGAATCCATGGAAGGATATATCAATCGTCTGGAAAGTCTTGAAAAGATTGCTACTGGTTTTGAAGGGGTTGAAAGAGCCTTTGCAATTCAGGCAGGAAGAGAAGTCAGAGTTATGGTAAAACCTGAAAAGGTAGATGACATCACTATGGTTAAGATTGCACACGATATTCGTGAAAAGATTGAAAATGAACTGACATATCCTGGACAGATTAAAGTTACTCTTATCCGTGAAGTAAGAGTACAGGAACTTGCCAAATAAGCTATCGAAAGATAGCTTTTTTTCTCTTTTAAAGTTAGAAAAAGCTAACTGTTTGAGCATGTTTTTTAACAATCTAACATTTCATCAAAGTGTTGAAACAGGTGGGTAAAAATGCTAGAATATCCACATGAAGGAGGCTTAACAAAATGCCAGTTACAGTTGATCAGGATCAGTGCATCGGTTGTGGTGCATGTACAGGAGTTTGCCCTGTTTCTGCTCTTACATTAAACGATGAAGGTAAGTCACAGTGCAACGAAGATGTATGTATTGATTGTGGAACATGTATGGGAACATGTCCAGTTCAGTGCATTTCTCAGAAATAATCTGAAAAATCAAATTTGAAAAGAGGACCAGCATAAAAGCTGGTTTTTCTTTATTCAATTGTTATAATAAGTACTCGGAGAATGACTATGAAAAAAAATGATTACATATTACCAGATTTAAGACAGGCAGCACGCCGTACAAAAGAAGAAACTAAAGTAGATTACGGGTTGTTTAAAATGCCGGAAGAAGCTTTACATCTTGGGGATAATAAAAAATATTTGTTAAAGACTTATGGTTGTCAGGCGAATGTTCGTGACAGTGAAACTCTTGCAGGAATTTTTGAAGAGATGGGATTTACACCTACAGAGGATCCGCATGAAGCAAGTGTTATTGTTTTTAATACATGCGCAGTCAGAAGAACTGCCGAAGAACATGTTTTGGGACAGCTTGGTGCATTAAAGGGATTAAAAGAAGAAGATCCTGAAAAGGTATTCTGTGTCTGTGGATGTATGGCACAGGAGGAGGCAGTCGTACAGGAATTACTACAAAGCTATCCTCAGGTGGATATGATTTTTGGAACACATAATCTGTATCGTTTCCCTGATTTGTTATTACAGCATATGCAGAAACATAAGAAGGTTGTAGAAGTCTATTCCAAAGAAGGTGAAGTCATTGAAGATCTTCCTGTAAAAAGAGGAGATTCCTGCAAGGCATTTGTGGATATCATGTATGGATGCAATAAGTTCTGTACATATTGTATTGTTCCATATACAAGGGGAAGAGAAAGATCCAGAAGAGTTGGAGATATTCTTGCAGAAGTTCAGTCTTTAAAACAAAGCGGACACAAAGAAGTTATCTTCCTTGGACAGAATGTTAATGCGTATGGTAAAGATCTTGGCATGGAAGATGGCTTTACAAAATTACTGGAAAAAACAGCGGAAACAGGTATTGAAAGAATTCGTTTCTATACTTCTCATCCTACAGATTACTCTCATACAACAATTGAGGCCATGAAGAAGTATCCAAATATTATGAAATCTCTGCATCTTCCTGTTCAGTCTGGTTCCAACGAAATCTTAAAGAGAATGAACAGAGGGTATACAGTAGAACAGTACAAAGAGTTATTCGATAAGATGAAGGAAGCTATTCCGGATATCACCTTTACTACTGACATTATTGTAGGATTTCCTAATGAAACAGATGCACAGTTCCAGGAAACTCTGGATCTTGTAGATTATTGCCATTATGATTCTGCTTTTTCCTTTATCTACTCTCCAAGAAGCGGTACACCTGCAGCTAACTTTGAAGACACGATACCAATGAGTGTTAAAAAGGAAAGATTGCAGATTCTGAATGAACGTCTTGCAAAGTATGCTAAGGAAAGTAATGACAGATATCTGAACAAAGTACTGTATGTACTGTGCGAAGGACCAAGTAAGAAAAGAAGCGATGTGTATACCGGATACAGTGAAGAAAATAAACTGGTCAACTTTACAGGCCCTGAAGGTCTTGTGGGTCAGATTGTTCCGGTTAAAATCACAAAAGTTCACAGCTTTTCTCTCGATGGGGAAGCATTGTAAAAATAAGCTTATTTCTTTATAATATTAGTCGGAAATAAGTATCTATTTATACGGAGGATAATTATGAGTAAAGTGCGTATTTTTGCGTTAGGCGGTCTCGATGAAGACGGCAAAAACATGTATGTCATAGAGAATAATAAAGATATATTTGTTCTGGAATGCGGATTGAAATATCCAGATGGAGAACAGTTTGGCGTTTCCATGATCATTCCTGATTTCACTTATCTTAAAGAGAATGAGAAACGTATCAAAGGTATCTTTATCACACACGGTCATGAAGATGTTATGGCAGCTCTTCCAAACTTATTGAAAGAAATTCCGAATGTGCCTGTGTATATGGCTCCATTTACTGCTTTAATGTTTGAAAGAAAAGCAAAGAAAGCAGGATTAAAAGACCTGAATATTCACAGAATTCGTCGTAATTCTGAATTTAAAATCGGTTCTACACAGATTCGTACCTTTGGAACGACACAGTCCATTGCGGATGGGTTCGGTGTAGCTATCAAGACTGCAGACGGCTATATTGTCTACAGTTCTGAATTTATTGTTGACTATGATACAAAAAATGATGCCTTTAATTTTGATATTACCAACGTCACAGATCTTGGTAACGATGGTGTTCTGGCATTAATGTGCGAATCAGTGGGTGCTACAAGAATGGGACATTCTGCTCCTAATCATCGTATTACCTCTTCTATTGAACCATATTTTGATGATGCTCCGGGAAGACTGTTTATCACATTATTCAATCAGAACATTTACAGAGTGATTGAAGTGATTGAGCTTGCCAATAAGTATAATCGTAAAGTCATGATTTATGATGATGAATTGCGAAATCTGATGGCAGACATGGCAAAACTGGGATATTATCGTATTCCTGCAGGCCTTGAAGTTCCACCTAGTTCTTTCACAAATGACATTGAAAATGTCATTGTTATTGTCGCAGGTACCGGTTCCACTATATTCAAGAAAGTACATAAGATTGCCACTAAAGAAGACAATACGATTGAATTCAAGAGCACAGATACTGTATTGATTGCTTCTCCAGCTGTTCCAGGTACAGAAAGAGAAGCTGCTTCCATGGAAGATGATGTATACAGAGAAGCAGGCAAAGTTGTCAATATTGATACTAAACGTGCATTTACAATGCATGCGTCTATTGAAGATATCAAGATGATGGTATATCTGATGAAACCTAAATACTATATTCCTGTAAAAGGGGAATACAGACAGTTGATTGCCAATGCCAATATTGCACTGGATATGGGATTTGCCGCAAATAACATCATTGTTATGGATGATGGGCAGATTGCAACTATTCAGGATGGCGAGCTGAATAATAACTTTGACAGAGTATCTGCCGAAGATATTCTTGTGGATGGTAACGATAACCTGGATGCCAGTGGTATGGTATTGAAAGACAGAGAAACACTCAGTACAGATGGTGCTATCATTGTTGGTGTTGTTGTAAATCACAAGACAAAGGAAATTATTGGCGGACCAGATGTACAAAGCAGAGGTGTTATTTATCTGAAGGATGCAGATTACATTGTTCAGGAAGTTGGTAATATTATTGAAAAGACCATTAATGATGCAGTTAAAGAGAACAAATATGACAATCTGACCTGCAGAAGTGATGCTCGTGATAAGATTGCACGTTATGTCCTGAAAGAAACTGGTAAACGTCCAATGATTTTACCGGCTATTGTTGAAATTAATATCAAAGATTAAACCAAAGAAGGAGATACTGTGAGTACTGGAAAAAAGAAAAATACAAAACAGAAAAAAAAGAATAGTACAGCAGAAATGGATGATCAGCTGATCCAATGGGTGAAAGTTATCATCCTTCTTTCATTGACGCTTATCGGACTATTAAAAGCAGGTATTGTAGGTACCTTCTTTTATAATCTTTTCAGGTATGTGTTTGGAGATACCTTCTACCTCATCTTGCTTATCGCTGTGTTCTGGTATCTGATTTCTATTGCTTCTAACTATAAAGATGCCAGTGATGCTAAAAATCCTGTGCCGATTCTTCTGATCAGTCTGGATATTCTGTTACTCGGCGCATATCTTGCATGTAGTAAGAATGGTACGGGATTTGGTGCTTTACAGCCATTTTATACTAATGTATCTCAATACTTTGTCAGCGATGTACAGATGTCCTTAGGCGGGGGCATTGTTGGAACTTTACTTTATGCTTTAAGTACTACAGCCATCGGATTATCCGGTACAGTCATCTTTATGATTGCTGTATTTATTATTGCAACAGTATTAATGGGATTTATGGATGTCTACAGAAATGCATTTTCTTATGTAGTAGATTTTTTTAAAGCACCGGAAAGTGAAGAAAAAGAAGAAATCATCGAAGAAGAACCTAAGGAGAAGCCTAATCTTTGGAAAATGATTGAAACGCATAAATCTAAAAAGGCAAATTTCATAGAAGCTGATGGAGATGCAGTAGAAGAACAGGATCTCAATGAAGTACAGCAGAAACTGGATAAAGGGGAAGAAGTTGTTATTCGATTTAAGCCTAAAATGACAACAGCTCCTGAAAGGTCTAAAATCGATATTCGAGCAGATAAAGATGAAGGAGATACTCATGAGATTCCTTTATTATCTGAAACAGATTCTCTGGAGAATACCTTAAAACTTCAAAGGCCGCTCAGTGCACAATCCAATATCTTTATTTCTGTAGACGATTTACAGGATACAACTACTCCGGATGAAGAGGAAGAATTCTATCCGTCTCATACCTGTGAGGAAGTGGTAGAAGAAACTGTTCCGCCAGTAATTGAAGAAGAGTCAGAACCAATAGAGGAAGAACCTGTTCCTCAACCGACAGTAACTCCTGTTGTAAAAGAAAGCAGGGAAGAAAAGTCACAGACAAAAGCATCTACCAATTATGCCAATTACAGAAGACCAAATCCTATGCGTGTACTGGATCCTATTCCTCCTAAAAATGGAAAAGGAGAAAACGAGGCCAGTGCTAAGCGCAGAGGGGAAGCTCTGGTACATGCTCTGGCAACGTTTGATATACCATCTGTTGTCAAAGATATTCATATCGGACCTTCTGTGACGCAGTTTGAAGTGAAACCGGATGAAACAGTCAAAGTCTCCAAGATTCTCGGACTTGCGGATAATCTGAAGATGCAGCTGGAAGCTAAAGATATTCGTATCGAAGCACCGATTCCTGGAAAGAATGCTGTGGGTATCGAAATTCCAAATGAAAAATCCACACCAGTAAAGATGAAGGAACTGGTAGGTTCTCTTTCTGACAAGGAAAAAGAACAGCCTTTATTGTTCTTCCTGGGGAAGGATTTACTGGGACAGCCTGTCACTTGCCGCATTGATAAGATGCCTCATTTACTGATTGCCGGTGCCACAGGTTCAGGTAAATCTGTATGTATGAATTCTTTGATCTGTTCCTTATTACTCAGAACAAGACCTGATCAAGTGAAGATGTTATTGATAGATCCAAAGAAGGTGGAATTTACTCCATATCAGAAGATTCCTCATTTAATAGGACCAGTCATCAATGATCCGAATAAAGCAAATAATGCCTTGAAAGTAATCGTACGTATCATGGATGAAAGATATAATTTGTTTGCTATGAATAATGTCAGAAATATTGCAGGGTATCATGCTATGCTGGAATCTAAGCCTCAGGATGAAAGACAACGTATGGATCCAATGCCATATATTGTCGTTATTGTAGATGAGCTTGCTGATCTTATGCTGGTTGCAGGTAAGGAAGTAGAAGCTTCTATCCAAAGACTTACCCAGCTTGCCCGTGCAGCAGGTATTCATCTTGTTATTGCAACGCAAAGACCAAGCAGTGATGTTATAACAGGAGTTATTAAAGCCAATATACCAAGTCGTATTGCTTTCAGTGTTTCCAGCTCTATAGATTCTCGTGTTATTCTTGATCATGTAGGAGCGGAAAGACTTTTAGGTAACGGGGATATGCTGTATATGCCAATCGGAGCTAACTCTGCACAGCGTATTCAGGGTGTATTTGTGACTGATGAAGAAGTGCAGAGAATTTGTGACAGTTTATCTGCATGGGCACCACACTATGATGATTCCTTCATTCTTCTTGAAGGTGTCAATGATGTTGACGGAGCACCAACAACCGGTGTTTCTGAAGATCCGATGTACCAGGAAGTCAAAGATTATGTTGTTCGGGCACAACGTGCCAGCACAAGTGCTTTACAAAGGCAGTTTGGTATCGGATATAACCGTGCGGCAAGAATGATTGATGAACTGGAAAGAACAGGTATCATCGGCCCTGCACAGGGTTCAAAACCACGTGATGTTTATATGAAACCTGAAGATCTGGATAAGTAGCAGTATATGAGAAATATACTGCTTTTTTAATGGTTTTATGACATAATAAGTTCATGCAGAGACAACAGTATCAAAAAAAACAGAATATAGATATTGATGCAATCTATGAAGAAGAAAAAATACAGGAATCACATGTAAAACAAAAGAAAACCAGAAAAACAGCTATTGTGCTTATAAGTCTGTTTACGCTGGTTGGAGTGTCCATTGGTGTCATTGAAGGGCTGTCTTCTTTTTCTTCCTTTGACAAAGAAGAGACGGTGGAAGTTGAACAGACAGATTTTTTTGATGCCGAAGAAGCAAGAATGTTTACGATTGATGGAAAAGAATATACTTTACCGTTAAATGTATCAAAGATGCTTGAAGATGGATACAGTATTGTTCCTCGCTATGAAGGGGCGGAATCCATTACAGAAGTATCCAGAGATGCATATTGTTATATCTCTTTGGAAAAAGACGATATTCGCCTGGATTATGTGCATGTAGAACCTCCAAAAAGAGAAACGGTACCTGTAGAAGAATCTGTTATCACTTCCATTTCTATAGATGAAAATTCAGATTTCCAGGGACCATATGGTATTGAAACAGGAGATTCTTATAAAGACCTTGAGAAGATCATGAAAGAAAAAGGAATGGGATACGACCTGTATAAAAGCGATGATTTCAGAGCTTATCATATGAATTTTGAACTGAATGATTCTAAAGATTCTGTCATGTATATGGATATTTATTGTGATGATGGGAATATCTATGAAATCAGTATGTCATATTATGATTGACAAAAGTATCTAATTTTTTTACACTATCAGTACCCAAAAGGGGAGTAGCTATAGATACAACGATGTATCTATCTGGCATCACCAGCCGATAAATCAATTATCTGGTGTCAGACTTAGAAGCAAGACCTTTGGTAGACGGTTCGTCTATCAAAGGTCTATTTTTTTGCAATGGAGGTAAATATGCAGGAATTTAATAAATCTATTGAAGAAACGATAAAAGAAACAGAAAGCACATTGCATGGGCTGTCCTCATTACAGGCAGAAGAAAGACTGCAGAAAAACGGACCTAATGAACTGGAAGCACCACCTTCTTTACCAATGTGGAAACGCTTTATAAACCAGATGAAAGATCCTATGATTATCATTCTGCTCATAGCAGCTTTGATTTCTGGCATTACAACTTACTATGAAAGTGTATTATCACAATCTTCTGCTTTTCCAACAGACAGTATGATTATTTTGATTGTTGTTATTATCAATGCTGTGCTTGGAGTAGTACAAGAAAGTAAAGCTGAAAAAGCAATTGAGTCTTTACAGAAAATGAGTGCTTCCAACAGTAAGGTATTAAGAGATGGAAAAGTGATGATGATTCCTTCTATAAAGCTTGTTAAAGGAGATGTAGTACTTCTTGAGGCAGGGGATTCTATTAATGCTGATGGAAGAGTTATGGAAAGTGCTTCTTTAACAGTCGAGGAATCTGCTTTGACAGGTGAAAGTACAAGTGTGAAAAAGAATACCAATGTCATAGAAATGCAGGATATTCCTCTGGGTGACAGAACCAACATGGTTTACAGAGGCAGTGAAGTTGTTTACGGTAGAGGAAAAGTACTGGTGACAGCAACAGGTATGGACACAGAAATGGGAAAAATCGCACGTGTCATCAGTAATACTCAGGAAGGGAAAACACCTTTACAAATCAAGCTGTCACAGCTATCTAAAGTATTGACTAAAATAGTTCTTGGTATCTGTGTGTTTATCTTTGCTTTCTCATTATTCATGCACAGAGAAATATTTTCCTCTGGTGATGTGATGGCAATTGTTGAAAACAGTCTGGATTTCTTTATGGTAGCTGTCAGTCTTGCAGTAGCTGCCATACCTGAAGGGCTTGTGGCGGTTGTGACGATTGTTTTATCTATTGGTGTAACCAATATGTCAAAAAAGAAAGCAATCATCAGAAAGATGACAGCTGTGGAAACTTTAGGTTGTGCTTCCATTATTTGTTCAGATAAAACAGGAACTTTAACACAGAATAAAATGACTGTTGTTAAAACATATACACAAGATGAGTCATTGCTTGCCAAAGCCATGTCCTTATGTAATGATGCTGTTCAGGATGATAATAAAGAGGTCAGTGGTGAACCAACTGAAGCAGCACTTGTACAATATGCCATATCTAAACATCTGAATAAAAATGAGTTATTACAAAAGCAGCCTAGAATTGATGAATATCCATTTGATTCTTCCAGAAAACTGATGAGTACCATTCATCAGGATGGAAATGGCTATATTCAATACACAAAAGGTGCGCCTGACGTACTTATTGCAAGATGCACAAAATTACTTAAAGATGGTGCTGTACAGCCAATGACCAAGGAAGACAGAACTGAAATTTTGAAGGCAAATAAATCCATGGCAGATAATGCATTGAGAGTGCTTGCGGCAGCCTATACTACCTATACTGATACAAAAAGTTTTGCTTCAAAAGAAGCAATTGAACAGAATCTTATTTTCATTGGTTTAACAGGTATGATAGATCCTGTAAGACCGGAAGTAAAACAGGCTATCAGTACCTGTAAGTCTGCAGGAATCACTCCGATTATGATTACCGGAGACCATCTGGATACGGCTGTTGCTATTGCACGAGACCTGGATATTCTGCAGGATCCTTCACAGGCTATAACAGGATATGATCTTCAGAAGATGACTGATGAGGAATTCATGAAGAACGTACAGAAATACAGAGTATATGCACGTGTACAGCCTGAACATAAGACAAGGATTGTCAAAGCGTGGAAAACACTAGGTAAAGTAGTCGCAATGACAGGTGATGGTGTCAATGATGCTCCAAGTATCAAAACAGCCGATATAGGTGTCGGAATGGGGATTACCGGTACGGATGTTACAAAGAATGTAGCAGATATGGTACTGGCAGATGATAACTTTGCAACAATTGTAACTGCAGTTGGCGAGGGAAGAAGAATTTATGACAATATCCGTAAAGCTATTCAGTTTTTGTTAAGTTCCAATTTGTCTGAAGTATTGTCTATCTTTATTTCAACTCTTTTGAACTTTACTATTCTGAAAGCTCCACATCTGTTATTTATTAATCTTGTGACAGACTCGCTTCCATCTATTGCTTTGGGAATGGAAAAAGAAGAAACTCATCTCATGGATAGAAAACCAAGAAGCTCTTCTGAAGGTATCTTTGCACAAGGGCTGGGATTCAACGTTGTTTATCAGGGAATCTTTGTGACATTGCTGACGCTTGCTGCATTCTTTATTGGTGAAAGACTGGAAACAGGAAGATGGGTATTTGCAAATATTACAGATTGTCAGGAAGGTATGACCATGGCTTTTCTTACAATGTCCATGTGTGAGATATTCCATAGCTTTAATATGAGATCTGCAACAGAATCTATCTTTACATTACTCAGACAAGGTAATCACAACTGGATACTTGTAGGAACGATGGTTGCTTCACTTGTGCTTACAACATGTCTGATTGAAGTGCCGTTTTTGGCAGATGCATTTGGATTCACACCGATATCCTATGTGGAATACGGCATTTCTTTATTGCTTGCAATATCCATTATCCCATTAGTTGAAATAATAAAATATATTCAGAGAAAGAAAGTTAGTGCAAACTAATTGTGTTTTTACAAATGTTCAATATACTATATGCATAAAGGAGGAACCGTGATGAACTTATCTACTTTAATCATCTTTGGTATATTCTGCGTTGCAGTAGTATTTGCTTTGAAATATGTACGTGTTCATGGAACTGACGATTGCAGCGGTAATTGTGGGTCGTGCCATGGAAATTGTACTGTGAATATTCAAAAAGGTCTTCAACAGGCTCGAATTGAACTGGAGAAAGAAAAAATGCAAAATTGCTGCAAAAGATAGAAATTTGCAGAAAGCAATAGTAAAGAGCAGATTTTGTTAAATCAAATCTGCTCTTTTGTCTTATTATCGGCAAATATGAACATTTGTCGGATAGCACCGATTGCAATTAAATACTTCTTGTAAAAGGAGGTAGACGTATATGTTTACAAATTGTGCATTGGTAGGAGTAGTTAAAGAAAAACCTGTAGTGGAGACAAGTAAGAATGGAAATGTGTATGCGCATCTTATGCTGGAGTGTGAAAGACCGTTTCAATCTCAGGAAGGGCATGTAATGAAAGATCAGTTTAAGATAATCTTATGGAAAGGCATTGCAGAGGAAACTGCAGATATTTGCAAAGAAGGCAGCATTCTTGGAGTGAAAGGCAGACTGGAATCACACAGTTTTACTAAAGAAGGAAAGACGTATGTGATTCCAGATATCATTGCAGAAAAGGTAAGAATGATCCAGTACTGAAAAGGACAGAACTGTCCTTTTTTTGTGAAAATAAAAAAACTTCGAGAAATTCCCGAAGTTTTTCCAGCGTCTTATCTGTTGTAGTATTCGACAACAAGAGATTCGTTTAATTCCTGGTTTAATTCATTTCTTTCAGGTAAACGAACGAATTTTCCGGATTTCTTTTCTTTATCTACTTCAACGAATGCTGGAGTAGAAATATTGGATTCCAGAGATTCAGCGATTGTCTTGTTGTTTAAAGACTTTTCACGAACAGAAATTACAGTTCCAGGTTTAATCTGAGCAGATGGGATGTCTAATTTCTTACCATCAACTAAGATGTGACCGTGGTTAACTAACTGTCTAGCTGCTGCACGAGTTCTGGCAAAGCCCATACGGTAAACTAAGTTATCTAATCTGCTTTCGAGAAGGATAAGGAAGTTTACACCAGCCATACCGTCCATACGGGATGCCTTGTCAAAAAGGTTTGCGAACTGTCTTTCGTTTAAGCCATACATATTACGGATTCTCTGCTTTTCACGCAGCTGTAATCCATAGTTGCTTAACTTTACGCGCTTAGTTGGTCCATGCTGACCAGGAGCATAAGTTCTTTTCTTAAGCTCTACACCAGTTTCTAAAACGGAGAAGCTTAAGCGTCTAGCTTTCTTCCATACTGGTCCTGTGTAACGTGCCATGTTTTGTTTCCTCCTGTAAATGGCCGAGAAACAATAACAGGTGTAGATCATCGATAACTGGGTGTCAATGTAAACAGGTTCACCAATTGCAGCTGGTTACTATCTGCGCATTCTTAGTTGATGTCATTGACGCCTTGAGTTAGACTCTACATGCTGCCATCATTTAACGCTTGATAATTCTAACATTTAAAAAAGTTATGTGCAATGCATTTCTATACAAAAATATACGGGATTTTATGGTAAACTAGTATAGTAGTACGCAAATGGGAGGATTGTATGGATCAGTTAGTAAATGTGATTTTTGATATAAAATTTGTAATTGGAATTTCAGTATTACTCGTAATACTTGTTATATGGCTTATTGTAAATACAGTTCGTTCCAAGGGATTTAAAAAAGAATTAAATGAATTAAAAAAGAGATATAACGACATAAAGAATGTACCTGTGCAATATAAGATGAATAAAGTGAATACTTTAGCCAAAATGGATGAAGATACCACTAAGAAAAGCAAAGAGGCACAGGATGTATATGATGCCTACGAAGAAAGTATTGCCAAGATTACCACTGGGCTTTCTGACGCTGATGATGCAATCTCTGCAGGGAAATTGAAAAAAGCAGATAAAATTATGGATATGCTGGATGAAGAGTTAACAAAAGCAAATACCAGCTCCTCTGTACTAAATGATATGCTGGATATTCTTCTTGCCAAGCAGACTACACAGAGACAGAAGGTGACTTCTTATAAGAATACTTTCCGCGCACTGAAGTCTGAGGCACAGGAACATTCCATGGAACTGGCATATTGCTGGGATTACCTTGAAACAAAGATTTCTTCGACTGAACAAATGTTTTCTACATTTGAAGAATGGATGTTCTCTAATGAGTTTGAAAGAGCAAATAAAGAACTGTCTAATATTGAAGCGGCTCTTGAGGATATTTCCAATGATATTGAAAAGATGCCTGCTTTATTAAAGGATGCACGTGGTGTGATTCCTACTATGGCTGAAAAACTTCATAAACATTATTCTTCTGCAAGAGATGCGCATGTTTATCTCAATCATATTGAAGTTGAAAAGAATCTGACTATTCTTACACAGGCTTTAAAAGAAGATTTAAAGAATCTGAAAATATGTAAGATGGATGGCGTACAGGCGCATCTTGAATCTTATAAGAAGAGAATACAGCAACTGGATGATTCTATTACCAAAGAAGAAAAAGCTTCTGAAGATCTGAAAGATTTAAAAGAGAATACGGAAAAGCAGTTTGCTTCTGTTGAGAATACAATTACCTATGTTAAGGAAAATTATGCCAGAACATCTGTAAGATTTGGACTTGAAGGCATGGATAAAGATATTGAAAAACGTGAAGCAGAATACAAATCTTTACTTGCCGAAAAGCCAAGAGTTTATGAAAATACAGAAAATCATTCCATCCCGTCAACCACAGCTCTTGTTTCTTTGAAGGAGCTTAACCAGCATATTTGTGAAATTGGTGAGTCTTTGAAAAATATGCGTTCCAAGATTGAAGTAGCTACAGGTGATGAAGACAGGGCACATAAGCAGCTTGTCAAGCTGGAAATCATTCTTAACCAGGTACAGGTTAAGATTCGCAGATACAAGCTTCCTAATATTTCCACACAATATGAAAAGGATATGGCCAAAGCATCTAAAGATATTGCCAAATTAAAAGATCTAATGTCTCAGGCACCTTTAAATATTCAGGTTGTGAATACTAAATTGCAGGAAACTCTGGATTTTATCTATAAATTATATAATGACGTAAACAATGTTGTTGGTACTGTCGTTATGATTGAAAATACCATTGTATTCGGAAATCGTTACAGATCTACTTACCAGGATATTGATTCTGAGTTAACTCGTGCTGAACTGGACTTCAGAAATGGTGAATTTACTCAGGCGCTGACTAAAGCCATTGCAACTATTGAAAAAATTCATCCTGGCAACTATGAACATATGATTAAGGAGAATGCGAAAGGTGCGTAGAGTTTATTTAGATTATGCAAGTACTACAGCCATTCATCCTGAAGTATTGAAAACATATACGCAGTTATTGGAGAAGTACTTTGCTAACAGTGAATCTTTATATGATGAAGGAGTCGATGTATTTCGTTCTCTGGAAAAAGCACGTGCAGGTATTGCTTCTTTGCTTGGAGTGAAATCCGATGAGGTATTGTTTACTTCCGGTTCCAGTGAATCTAATTCTACAGCTATCAAATCAGTTTGTTTTGCACAGAAAGAAAAGAATCATATTGTTACCAGCTGTATTGAACACTCCTCCATTATGAATGCATGTAAGCAGATGAAGGAAGTTTTCGGGTACAAGGTAACGTATCTTCCTGTTTCCAGACAAGGTACAGTTTCTCTGGAAGATGTTAAAAAAACTGTTACTGAAGATACTGCTATTGTTTCTATCATGTATGTCAACAATGAAACAGGAGCTGTCAATCCGGTTGCTGAGATTGCCGAGTATATCAAGAAACATACGCATGCATATTTTCATGTGGATCTGACACAGGCTATTGGTAAAGTGGCTTTAGATTTGTCCAACATTGATCTGGCTTCTATCAGTGCTCATAAACTTGAAGGGTTAAAAGGCAGCGGCATACTTATTAAGAAAAGACATGTTCCGTTTGTTCCGCTGATTAATGGTGGAGAACAGGAATTTGGTTTACGTGGCGGAACAAGTAATGCAGTAACAGATATGGTATTTGCAAAAACCTTACGTCTGGCTCTGGAAAACGGAAAGAAATACCATGAACATATACAGAATCTTCATGATATTCTGGTGGAAGGATTAACAGGTATTGACGGTGTGGAAATGAATACAGCTTCTCCGTCTATTCCGTCTACTGTTAATTTTTCGTATGAGAATATTCCGAGTGAAATTATGCAGAATGCTTTGAATGCAAGAGGATTTTTAGTCAGCTCCAGAAGTACCTGCGATTCACACTCCCATAACCCAAGCTATGTATTACTGGCTATGGGATATAGTGAAAAAAGAGCCAGTTCCTGTATTCGTGTGTCTTTCTCTTATCAGACAACCAGGGAAGATATTGAACAGTTTATTTTTGCAGTAAAGGAGATCATCCATCAGTATGGTGAATTATGATACAGTGTTAATTCGCTATGGCGAATTGAGTACTAAAGGAAAAAACAGAAAAGAATTTATAAAACGACTGGATAAGAATATCCGAAATATGTTAAAAGATTTTCCTTCTTTAACATATCAGAGAACACATGATCGTATTTATATCAAACTTCATGGAGAAGATCATGAACTGATAAAAGAAAAACTTCAGAAAGTATTTGGTATTTCTTCTTTCTCTTTTACAGAAAAAGTCCCAAGTACTCTGGAAGATATTCAGAATGCCTGTCTTCGTATAGCACAGGAAACTGACAAGAAGACATTCAAGATGATTACCAAAAGACATGATAAGTCTTTTCCAATGAGTTCTGATGAAATCAACAGAGCTGTGGCAGGTCTTATTTTAAATAAAACAGATTTGAAAGTGGATGTGCATAATCCTGAATTATCTATCCGTGTAGAAGTGCAACAGGAATTTACCTATATTACCTCTGAAAAGATTCAGGGAGCTGGTGGCTATCCGACAGGTATTAATGGTAAGGTTCTGCTGATGTTATCAGGTGGGATTGATTCTCCTGTAGCTGCTTATGAAATTATGAAAAGAGGTATTGAAGTAGAAGCTGTACATTATGCATCTCCACCATATACTTCTCAGGCTGCACAGGATAAAGTCTTGGAACTTGCTACGATGATGAGCGAATATCAGGGAAAGATGAAAGTACATATTTTAAATTTCACAGATATCCAGCTTCAGATTTATAAAACAGCAGGGGACCCGTATGCTGTTACCCTAATGAGACGAATGATGTTCAGACTTGCTGAAAGACTTTGTGCAAAGACAAAATGTCTTGCGATTGGAACAGGTGAAAGTGTTGGACAGGTCGCTTCTCAGACATTGGAATCTATGGTTTGTATCAATGATGTAGTGCATCTTCCGATTATCAGACCTCTTGTTTGTTATGATAAGGTGGAAATTATTGCTCTTGCAAGAAAGATTGGTACCTATGAAACATCCATTCTTCCATATGAAGACTGCTGTACAATCTTTGATCCAAAGAATCCTGTCACTAAGCCATCTATTGAAAAAGCAGAAGAATTTGAAAAGATGGTAGATTATGAAGCATTATTACAAACTTGTCTTGATGAAGAAAAAGTGGTTGTAGTTGAACAGCAGAAGGAAGAGGATTTTCTCTAGGAGGTACCTATGGCAGTAAATAGATTAGGTGTAGAATTTCTGGATATGGTACGCGAAAACGTAGCAGTGAATGCACAGGAATTCTGTGATAAGCTGAATCCCTACATTATCAAAGTAGAAATGAACGATTTGTATTCAACAGCTAAAAAACTGAAAATCTTCAGCCTGTTTACCATGTTGTCAAACTGTGATGAGAAAGAACGCATCAAGTATGCAAAAAAGCTTTCTAAATTGCTCTAAAACACATTGACGTAGATAGTTTCTATGGTATAATCATCACGTTATCAGGCCCTCTTGCGAGGTCTGTAACCGCACAGAAAAGGGTTAAATACAGAAATGTTCCCTTCATGGCGCGTCTTAAGATGTATGAAGTAACAGGAGGTGTAAGAAATGTTCGCAGTTATCGAAACAGGCGGAAAGCAACTCAAGGTTGAAGCTGGTCAAGAAATCTATGTTGAAAAGCTTAACGTTGAAGCAGGTGAAACAGTAGTTTTTGATAAGGTTTGCTTAGTATCTGATGATGCTACTAAGATTGGTACTCCTTATGTAGAAGGTGCTAAAGTCACTTGTACAGTAGTAAAACAGGGTAAAGGAAAGAAGATTCGTATCTTCAAGTACAAGCCTAAGAAAGGTGCTACACGTCGTCGTCAAGGACATCGTCAGCCATATACAAAGCTGACAGTTGTTTCTATTGAGGCTTAAGCATGATTACAATTCGTGTAGTTGAAAATGAACAGAAACAGATTACACGTATTTGTGTAAGTGGACATTCAGGTTCAGCAACACATGGACATGATCTGGTTTGTGCTGCAGTCAGTGCCATAACATTTGGCCTGGCCAATGCTGTAGACGAACTACTTCATGAAAAAGTAGAAGTATCTGATAATGTACTGGATATTTCTATCGCTCATCCAAATCAAAATACTGAGTTTGTGATGAGAACAGGACTGATTCAATTAAAAACAGTTGAAGAAGTTCACAGTCAGTATGTAAAAATTAAAATGGAGGTGTAGAAACCATGAAATTCACATTAGATATTCAGTTCTTCGCCAGTAAAAAGGGTGTATCTTCCACAAAGAACGGCCGTGACTCTGCCGGTAGACGTCTTGGTGCGAAGAAAGCAGACGGACAGTTTGCAAACTGCGGTTCTATCATTTATCGCCAGAGAGGTACAAGAATTTATCCTGGTTTAAATGTTAAGCGCGGTGGAGACGATACTTTATTTGCTACAGCAAGCGGTATTGTTAAGTATGAACGCCTAGGCAAGGATAAAAAGCAGGTTTCTGTTTATCCACAGGAAGCTTAAATCACGTATCTTAAAACAAACGCTCCTGACAAAGAAGTCAGGGGCGTTTTTCAACAAAGAAGGAGGTAAACTATGATCGATCTTGTAAAACTCCACTTAAAAGCAGGCGACGGCGGAAGAGGTTGTGTTGCCTGGAGAAGAGAAAAATTCTATCCAAACGGAGGCCCGTTCGGTGGAGATGGCGGTAATGGTGGAGACATTTATTTCGCTGTAGATACAAATGAAACAACTTTGATTAAATTACGTTTTACTAAAACCGTTAAAGCAGGAAATGGTTCTCCAGGCCTTATAAAAAAAATGCATGGTAAATCCGGAGATGATATCGTTATTCCTGTACCTTTAGGTACTATGGTTAGAAATGCTGCAAACAACGATCTTTTAGCTGACCTTACTAAGCCTGGCCAGAAGGTTCTTGTTGCTCATGGTGGAAAGGGCGGTCTGGGTAATTATCACTTTGCAACTGCAAGAAATGATACTCCGGAATATGCTCAACCTGGTGAAATTGGTGAAAGTCTCGATGTACAGCTTGAATTGAGATTGCTGGCTGATGCCGGGTTAATTGGGTTTCCATCTGTAGGTAAATCTACTTTCTTATCCGTAGTAACAAATGCCAAACCTGAAATTGCTGCATATCCATTTACAACTATTGAACCAAATATAGGTGTTGTTCCTATTGGAGACAGCGGTTTTGTCTTAGCAGATATGCCTGGTCTTATTGAGGGAGCAGGAGAAGGCAAAGGGCTTGGTCATGAATTTTTAAGACACATCAGAAGATGTCGAGTTCTTATTCACATTCTGGATATGTCCGGAAGTCAGGGTGATCCTAATGAGAATTACAAGATTATCAATAAAGAACTTGCTACTTATGGGGAAGATCTCGTTCAGAAACCTCAGATTGTTGTTGCTAATAAAATGGACGATGAATATGCACAGGAATATCTGAATGAATTTAAAAAGGAATTTCCTGATGTAAAAGTGTATGAAATCAGTGCCATGAAACATGAAGGTCTTAACGCAGTATTGTTTGCTGCAATGGATGAAATTGAAAAGGCTAAGCAGGCTGAAGCAGAAAATCCACAGCCAATGGAAGAAACGGTGGTATATAAGTACAAGCCACAAAGACCTGATTTCTATATTGTTAAACAAGGACCTCACAGATGGAAAGTTGAAAGTGAGAAACTTGACAGACTATCTGATACCATTGATATGGATGACCCTGATCAGGCATATCAGTTTGCTTTAAAAGTTACACAGATGGGTGTCGATGATGCTTTATATAAAGCAGGTGCCAGAGATGGTGATCAGGTAATTATTGGTAACCATTTAATGGGATATAAGGAGTAGTGCATGATAGCATTTATCAAAGGAACTATTGTTTCAGTAGGGGCTGACTCTATTGTTATTGACCATGACGGTATGGGCTGGGAGCTGTATTATCCGCATGTGGAAAAAGTACATTCTGGTGAAACAGCACAGATTTATACGTATCTGCAGATTTTGGAAAATGATATGCATTTGTATGGATTTGAATCCATGCAGGAAAAATCTATTTTTCTGAAACTGATCAGTGTTAAGGGAATAGGTCCTAAGACTGCTATCAATATTCTGCATAAAGCAGGCTCAAATGAATTGATAAATGCAATAGAAACAGGCGATGTAAAATTCCTGAAGACAATGCCTGGTATTGGCGCTAAGGCAGCAAGCCAGATTGTGCTGGATCTGAAAGGTCATTTAATCCCTGTAGATACTCCACAGGAGAAAAAGAGTCTTCCTCAGGAGATTCAGGACGCCTGTGAAGCATTAAAATCCTTCGGCTATAGAGAATCTGAGATTTCCAAAGCCGTACATATCATGAAAGAAAAGGAAGGACTGACAACTCAGGCATATCTTAAGCTTGGATTACAGTATCTTTCCAAACAGGCACTGAAGGGATAATTCTTATGGACGACGAAAGAGATTTATTATCCGGGACGAAAAATGCGGAAGATGAAGAAGAGTCTATTCGTCCTTCTTCATTGGAAGAATATGTAGGACAGGATGATCTGAAAGAAAACCTGAAAATATTTATTCAGGCAGCTTTACAACGTAATGAATCTTTAGACCATGTTTTGCTATATGGTCCTCCAGGACTTGGTAAAACGACACTTGCCTATATTCTTGCTCATGAGATGCATTCTAATATCAAAACTGTTTCCGGACCAAGTATTGAAAAAGCAGGTGATCTTGCAGCTGTTTTATCTGTTTTGGAACCTGGAGATATTCTGTTTATTGATGAAATTCACAGAATTCCTAAAGTAGTGGAAGAAGTGTTGTATTCTGCTATGGAGGACTTCTATATCGATGTCATGGTAGGAAAAGAATCCGAAGCAAGATCAATTCGTCTGGATCTTCCTCCATTTACTCTTGTTGGTGCAACAACAAGAGCAGGAGACCTTTCTTCTCCTCTCAGAGACAGATTTGGTATAGTATCCAAATTGAATTATTACACTAATGAGCAGCTTTCCAGTATTGTTGCAAGAAGTGCAAGAGTACTGGGATGTACCATTGATGATACAGCAGTATGTGAGATTGCCATGAGATCCAGAGGCACTCCACGAATTGCCAACAGACTGTTACGACGTATCAGAGATTTTGCTCAGGTTTTGAATGATGGTGTTATTTCTGAACAGGTATCCAAGGATTCCTTAAACAGATTGCATGTTGACAGTCTGGGACTCGATGAAGTTGACTTAAGATATCTTCGTGGAATTATCGAGAGGTTCCATGGCGGACCTGTAGGACTGGATTCTCTGGCAAATGCTATATCTGAAGAAACAACGACACTTGAAGATGTTTATGAACCTTATCTTATTCAGATTGGTTTTGTGAACAGAACAAGTCGTGGAAGAGTTGCAACAGAAAAAGCATACGAACATTTACACATTACCAGGCAAACTGCGTTATTCTGAAGATTCAAGAAAGGTGGCAGGTGGAAATGAAAAAGAAGACTATACATTCCTCTTCAAGGCTGCATAAACGTGAAAGAAGATTCTTTCTGTGCAGTATGGTTGTATATGCAGTTATCTTTCTAATGCTGTCTTCTGTATCTCTCCTTATAGAGTTTATGATTGATGCCGGCCCGTATATACGTTTGGGTGTTTATGGAGGTGTAGCATTGCTCAGTGGTATTCTGACGTCTGTTGTAATGAAATCCAGAGCAATTTATCTGCTCAGAGAATACATTAAACATTGATTTCATTTTTTCTTAGGCTATAATGGTTTCAAGTGAAGAAGGGAAGTAGTAAGAAATTCTACGTACTGTATAGAGAGTCTGTGGCTGGTGTAAACAGATAGGCGCATTTCTGAAGTCCTCCTGGAGCTGAATGTCTGAAAACAGTAAGATATTCCGTTGTTTGCACGTTACGCATTTTGAGAAGTAAGCAATAGTGGTACCACGTATGTCCTGCGTCCTTTGCATAAAGGACGCTTTTAATTATTTTTAAGGAGATCAAACTATGGAAAAGAATCTTGACCAAAAATATGACCATCTTAAAGTGGAAGAAGGTCGTTACGATGAATGGTTGAAAAAAGGGTACTTTACTGCAGGCGATAAGTCTAAAGACCCATTTACAATTGTTATTCCACCACCTAATGTTACAGGTATTCTGCACATTGGCCACGCATGGGATAATACTTTACAGGATATCATTGCACGTTATAAAAGAATGCAGGGATATGACATGTTATATCTGCCAGGTATGGACCATGCAGGAATTGCCACGCAGGCTAAAGTTGATGCCCGTTTAAAAGGCGAAGGTATTTCCAGATACGATATCGGAAGAGAAAAATTTCTTGAAAGAGCTTGGGAATGGAAAGAAGAGTACGCTTCTACTATTCGTAAACAATGGGCTAAACTTGGTAATTCCTTAGACTACTCCAGAGAGAGATTTACAATGGACGAAGGGTTTAACAATGCCGTTAAGCACGTATTTATTTCCCTGTACAATGAAGGTCTTATTTACAGAGGCTGGAGAATTATCAACTGGGACCCTGAAGCAAGAACAGCTTTAAGTAATATCGAAGTATATTATCAGGATGATCCTGGTAAGATGTACTACATGAACTATTACACAGTAGAAGATCATGAACATTTTATCGTTGCAACAACACGTCCTGAAACTATGTTCGGTGATGTCTGCGTAGTTGTTAACCCTGAAGATGAAAAGACCAAACATTTAATCGGTAAACACTGCATCAACCCTGCCAATGGTAAAGAATTACCTATTATCGGGGATACATACATTGAAATCGGATTTGGTACAGGTATCATGAAATGTACTCCTGCACATGATCCTAATGACTATGCTATTGCACAGCGTCATGGTCTGGAAAAACCTATCTGTATGAATCCGGATGGAACTATGAATGCTTTATGTGGAAAGTATGAAGGTATGGATCGTTATGCATGCAGAGAAGAACTGGTAAAAGAATTCGAAGCAAAAGATGTTATGGATCATATCGAAGACATTACACATAATGTTGCTCACTCTGAAAGAACACACTGTGTTGTTGAACCATATCTGTCTCAGCAGTGGTTTGTCAAAATGAAACCTCTTGCTGAAGATGTCTTAAAAAACCAGGAAGATCCTGATCAGAAGATTACATTCTATCCTGAAAGATTTGAAAAGACATTTACACAATGGCTGGAAAATATTGAAGACTGGTGTATTTCCAGACAGTTATGGTGGGGTCACAGAATTCCTGCTTGGTATAACAATGCAACAGGGGAAACCTATGTTGGAGAAGAAGCTCCAAAGGACATTGAAAACTGGACACAGGATGAAGATGTATTAGATACATGGTTCTCCAGTGCACTATGGCCTTTTGCTACTCTTGGATGGCCTGAACAGACAGAAGATTTAACACGTTACTATCCTACAAGTACTATGGTTACTGGCTATGATATTATCTTCTTCTGGGTTGCACGTATGGCTTTCCAGGCAAGACATTTTACCCATAACAGACCGTTTAAAGATGTACTGATTCATGGTCTTATTCGTGATGAACAGGGAAGAAAGATGTCCAAATCCTTAGGGAACGGAATTGACCCTATGAAGGTCATTGATGAGTATGGTGTAGATGCCTTACGTTTCTTCCTGACTACGAATTCCACACCAGGTCAGGATATGCGTTATATTCCTTCCAAAGTGGAGGCTGCATGGAATTTTATTAATAAGATCTGGAATGCTTCTAGATTTGTTCTTATGAATCTTGATGAAGACAACAATCTGAAGAATTGCGATTACTCTCATGTGTCCAGTGCAGATGCATGGATTTTGAATAAGCTGAATGATACCATTGCTCATGTTACAGAAAATATGGAGAAGTATGAATTTGCTCTTGTAGGAAATGAACTGTACTCCTTTGTATGGAATGACTTCTGTTCCTGGTATGTGGAATTCTCAAAGTCAAGTCTGAACAGTGAGGATTCCGATGTAAAACGCAGTGCACAGACTACTTTATTAACAGTTCTGAATGCAAGTTTAAGATTGTTGCATCCATTTATGCCATTCGTTACTGAAGAAATCTATCTGACTCTTCCTCATGATAAGGACTCTATCTGTCTGGAAAGCTGGCCTGAAAAGATTGAAGGTGTGCCTTCTACAGATATGGAATCTATGGAAAGACTGATTTCCATGATTCAGAAGATTCGTGAAGTAAAGGTTGCTAATGATCTCAAACCTAGTGCACCTATTCATTGCATGGTAAAAGATCTTAATGGTACTGTTATTACTCCTGATGCCAATATTGCTGCTATGTTACAGAAGATGGCAAAAGCAGAATGGGATACAACATTGGAAGGTGATCTGACTGTAGAAACTGTCTATGAAGGTTCCCTGTATATTCCTAGTGGTGAATTATCTGATCCTGAAGAAGAAAAGGCAAAATTGACTGCTGAACTGGAAAGACTGAACGGTGAATTACAGCGTTCCAAGAAGATCTTATCCAATCAGGGATTCCTTGCTAAAGCTCCTCAGGCTAAGATTGATGCTGAAAAGAAAAAACAGGAAGCATATCAAAAACAATATGATGTCATTTCTTCCAGATTAGAAGAACTGAATAAATAAAAGTTTTATACACTAAGTGGGTTTTGCCTACTTAGTGTTTTTTTTGCCATGGAAACATAGTAAACTATTATTACTATTCAAAGGAGCATGTTTATGGCAGAAAAGAAAAATCATACGTTGCTGAAAATTACAGGAACCCTTGCGGCTACAGCAGCTGTAAGCTATGCTGGTGTGACTGCATATGCTTTTAAAGAAATTTTTCAAACTAAGAATTCCAGATTTTATACAGATCCAGAACATTTTATCTTTAAAGATGGAGAAATGACAGAATGGTATCATCATTCTGTAACACATGATGAATATATTACCTCTTATGATGGTTTAAAACTTCATGGTCTGAGCATGAGAAATCACGAGGACAGTCATCAATGGATATTACTTGCATATGGACCTGGCAAGCATTCCAAGAATCTTACAGAATATTTGTATGAATTCGATCATGCCGGATATAATATTCTGACTATTGATTCCAGAGGCTTTGGAAAGAGTGAGGGTAAATATACCACACTTGGATGGAGTGAACATTATGATGTTATCAGCTGGATAAATTTCATTATCAATGCAGATCCGGACGCTTCCATTTCCCTGTTTGGTACAGGTATCGGTGCAAATGCAGTTATGAATGCAGCAGGTGATTATCTTCCATCACAGGTAAAATGTGCAGTGGAAGAAGGTGGCTTTACAGAAATTAAAGATCTGTTAAGACTTGCTTTAACGGATGCATTAAAGATTGATGGTAATGTTATATTGCCTGCTTTAAATTTAATGGTAAAGCAGTTTTTACATTTCTCTATTTATGATGTAAGTACTCACAGACAATTACAGCAGGCTCAGATTCCAATGCTGTTTATACATGGTAATGAAGATTCCTTCCTCCCTGAGAGCATGTTATTTGATAATTTCTATGCTTATGGAGCTGAAAGAACACTGATGACCTTACAGGAAGCAGAAAAAGATTATTTCGGTGGTGTATTTCAATTTTTGGATTCTAATCACTAAGAATGGCGGAAGTACGTCATTCTTTTTTTATTGGTTGAGAAATTGTAAGCGCTGTCATATAATAGGTGTAACAAATTAGGAGGCAATATGTCTGAAAAAAAATATGTTTATAAGTTTGTAGAAGGAAACGCAGATATGCGCGAACTTTTAGGTGGAAAGGGAGCTAACCTTTCAGAGATGAAATCTCTGGGACTTCCTGTTCCAGAAGGCTTCACTATTACAACTGAAGCTTGTATCCAGTATTATGAAGATGGAAAAAAGATTAATGATGATATCCAGGCTCAGATTGATGAACACGTCAGCTGGCTGGAAAAAGAAACAGGTAAGAAACTGGGTGATACAGAAAATCCTTTATTAGTATCTGTTCGTTCCGGTGCACGTGCATCTATGCCTGGTATGATGGATACTATTCTTAACCTTGGTATGAATGATGAAGTAGTTAAGGTTGTAGAAAATAAATCCGGTAATAAGAGATTCGCTTATGATTCTTACCGTCGTTTTATCCAGATGTTCTCTGATGTAGTTATGGGATTAAGCAAGGCAAAATTTGAAGACATCATTGATGAAATCAAGGAAAAGAAGTGTGTAAAACTGGATATTGATCTTGATGCGGAAGATATGGTAGAAATGACAGCACGCTTCAAGGAATTCTATAAGGAAAACCTGAATGAAGATTTCCCACAGGATCCACATACTCAGTTGGAACGTGCTATTATGGCTGTATTCCGTTCCTGGAACAATGAACGTGCTATTTACTATCGTAAGATGAATGATATTCCTGATAGTTGGGGAACAGCTGTTAACGTTATGGAAATGGTATTCGGCAATATGGGTAATGACTGTGGTACAGGTGTTGCCTTTACACGTAACCCTGCAACAGGTGAAAATAAGTTATTTGGTGAATTCTTAATGAATGCTCAGGGTGAAGACGTTGTTGCGGGTATTCGTACACCATCTCCAATTGCGGATCTTGAAAAGACTATGCCTGAAGCATTTAATGAATTTGCACGTGTAGCTGATATTCTTGAAAAACATTACCATGATATGCAGGATATGGAATTTACAATCGAACATGGTAAGCTCTTCATGTTACAGACACGTAACGGTAAGCGTACTGCTAATGCTGCATTAAAAGTTGCTGTTGATATGGTTGAGGAAGGTCTTGTAACTGTTGATCAGGCATTAATGATGGTTGAACCAAAACAGTTGGATGATCTGTTACATCCACAGTTTGATAAAGATGATCTGAAAGCTAAACATGATGATGTGATTGCTACTGGTCTTGCAGCTGCTCCGGGTGCTGGTGCAGGTGGTGTAGTCTTTACAGCGGAAGATGCTGAAAAGGCTGCAGAAGAAGGCAGAAAAGTTGTTCTGGTAAGACTGGAAACATCTCCTGAAGATATTAAGGGTATGGCTGCTGCTCAGGCAATCGTTACAGTACGTGGTGGTATGACATCTCACGCTGCAGTAGTTGCACGTGGTATGGGTGCATGCTGTGTATCTGGTTGCGGTGACATTAAAGTTAATGAAACAGAAAAGACATTTACTGTAAATGGTGAAGTATTCAAGGAAGGCGATGTTATTTCTGTAGATGGATCTACAGGTAATGTATACCGTGGAGAAGTTAAGACAGTTCCTGCTACTATTTCCGGAAACTTTGCTACATTCATGAAATGGGCTGATGAACGTCGTACTTTAAAGATCAGAACAAATGCAGATACACCTGCAGATGCAAGACGTGCTGTTGAATTCGGTGCTGAAGGTGTTGGTCTTGTTCGTACAGAACATATGTTCTTCAATTCTGCTGAAAGAATTAAGGCTATCCGTATGTTATGCGTAGCTCAGAATGCTGATCAGCGTAAAGTTGCATTAGATGCTTTGGAGCCATATCAGGTAGAAGACTTCAAAGGTATTTTTGAAGCAATGGAAGGCAGATCCGTTACTATTCGTTTACTGGATCCACCTCTGCATGAATTCTTACCTAAGACAGAAGCTGAAGCTAAAGACGTTGCTGAAAGTCTTGGTATTACAGTAGAAGATGTTGAAGCAGCTGCTGAAAACCTCAAGGAATTCAACCCTATGATGGGTCACAGAGGATGCCGTCTTGCTGTAACATATCCTGAAATCGGTGAAATGCAGGCAAGAGCTATTATCCATGCTGCAATCGATGTCAATAAAGCTCATCCAGGATGGAACCTTGTTCCTGAAATCATGATACCACTTGTTGGAGAACCAAAAGAATTAGAATATGTAGCTAATATTGTTAAGACTACTGCAGATAAAGTGATTGCAGAATCTGGTATTTCCATGGACTACAAAGTTGGTACAATGATTGAAATTCCTCGTGCTGCATTACTTGCAGGCAAGATTGCTGAAACAGCTCAGTTCTTCTCATTCGGAACAAATGACCTTACTCAGATGACATTTGGTTTCTCCAGAGATGATGCAGGTAAGTTCTTAGGTGATTACTATGACAAGCACATTTATGAAAGTGATCCATTCGCTCACGTTGATCAGGATGGTGTTGGTCAGCTGATTAAGATGGCTGCTGATGCTGGTAAAGCTACTCGTCCTGATATCCATTTAGGTGTATGTGGCGAACATGGTGGTGACCCTGCTTCTATCGAATTCTTCCACAGAGTTGGCTTAACTTATGTAAGTTGCTCTCCATACAGAGTTCCTATTGCAAGACTTGCTGCTGCACAGGCAGCTATTAAAAATTCTAAATAAGAAACATTTCAGAGAAGAAGGCTGGTACTTCTTCTCTTTTTGGTATTGAAGTGTTGTCTTGAATATATGATAATGATTTCAGAGATTGTATTTCATTTGCTGGAGGATAATTATGCAACAATACATATTAGCAATTGACCAGGGAACTACTTCATCCAGAGCAATTCTGTTTGATGAAAAAGCTCATGTGGTTTCAAGTGCACAAAAAGAATTTACGCAGATATTCAGGCATCCAGGATGGGTGGAACATGATGCAAACGAGATTTGGTTATCCGTATTATCCTGTATTTCTTCATGCCTTCAAAACAGTCACGTTTCTCCGGAATGCGTAAAAGCTATTGGAATTACAAACCAACGTGAAACTGCTGTGGTGTGGGATAAACAGACTGGATTACCAGTTGCCAATGCTATTGTATGGCAATCACGTCAGACCGCAGAACTATGTGATGAGTTAAAGAAAAATGGATTAGAGGAGACTGTTCGAAAAAAAACTGGTTTGACTATTGATCCTTATTTTTCCGCTACGAAAATAAGATGGATTTTGGACCATGTGGACAATGGACAGCAACGTGCAGAAAATGGTGAATTACTTGCAGGTACCATTGACAGTTGGATAATGTACTGTTTCTCAGGAAAAAAAGACCATGTGACGGATTTTTCCAATGCAGCAAGAACCATGTTATTCAACATTCATGAAAAACAATGGGATGCTGAGCTGTGTAAAATGCTGGATATACCAATGCATATGTTGCCGGAAGTTAAAGAAAATGCTGGTGTATTTACCTATACGGCTCCATATCATTTCTTTGGTCAAAGTGTCCCAATTACCGGGGTTGCCGGTGATCAGCAGGCTTCTTTATTCGGTTTAAAATGTTTTAAGGAAGGGCAGGCAAAGAATACGTATGGTACAGGATGTTTCCTGCTGATGAATACAGGTACAGAGGCTAAAACCAGTGAACACGGGCTTGTGACAACCATTGCCTGGTCTTTAAATCATCAGGTGTACTATGCTCTTGAAGGCTCTGTCTTTGTTGCTGGAAGTGCCATTCAATGGTTGAGAGACCAGATGCAGTTCTTCCCTAAAGCCAGTATGTCACAGGAATATGCAGAACAGGCTGATGCCAACAGCGGTGTTATTATGGTACCTGCATTTACAGGCCTTGGTGCACCATACTGGGATGATAAATGCAGAGGAGCAATTTTTGGTATTACAAGAGGTACCACTCAGCAGGATATTACCAAGGCATGTCTTGAATCTCTGGCTTATCAGACCAAAGATGTACTTGTCGCTATGGAACAGGATACAGGAAGAAAGATTTCTTATCTGAAAGTAGACGGCGGTGCCAGCATGAATGATTATCTGATGCAGTTTCAGTGCGACCTTTTACAGTGTGGTATCCACAGGCCTGCCAATATAGAAAGCACTTCTCTTGGTGCTGCATATCTTGCAGGTATTGGTGCAGGTATCTGGTCTTTGGAGGATTTGATGAAAGACAATGAAGGAATGACCTCTTATTGTGTGAAAGAACAGGCCGACATTGTTGAAAACAGATATGCACAATGGAAAAAGGCTGTACAGGCAGCAAGAGTATTTACAAATGAATAAAAACCATTGTTTTCTGAGCAAATTCTAGCATTTACACTTGTCATCTATACTGAAAAATAGTATTATTTTATTGAAGATAAGGAGTGCGAGAGCACTCCTTCATTATTGTTGCGGAGGGATATGGCAGATATTCAAAAATTAAAAGAATTGCTCGAACCTGTCTTAAAAGAAGACGGCATTACTTTGTATGATGTCGAATGGTTGAGCAATGAAAAAACTCTACAGGTGTCCATCATGCATGAAGATGGAACCATGGATCTTGACACATGTGCTCAGGAAAGTGAGAAAATCGGAGAATTGTTGGATTCAACGAATTTGTTTACAAATGAATATACACTAGAGGTATGTTCTCCAGGTGCAGAAAGAGAAATTAAAGATCTGAATGAATTAGATACCATGCAGAACGCATATGTTTTTGTACAGCTGCATGAACCGGTTAAAAACATGAATGAATTCACGGGAGAAATCCTGGAAGTGAAAGACGGTGTGATTACTCTTGCATATAGAGATAAGGCAGTCACACGTAAAGTTGAGTTTGCTAAGGAAAATATTGCATTTATCCGTTATGCGGTGAAGTTTTAAGGAGAAACAATATGGAATCAAAGAATTTTAAAAAGATGCTGGCTGCTTTTGGAGATATTGAAGAACAGTTCAGTGTTACACAGGAAGAACTGAAAGAAATCATCTGTGAAGCTATCTCTAAGGCATATAAAAAAGAAGCTGGTATTGATGATATGGATGTATATGCTGTTTTCAATGATAAAAAGAAAACCATTGATCTGTTTCAGAGATATCAGGTACTTGCAAGTGATGACGATGTACAGGATGATGAGTTTGAAATGGGAGTTGAAAACGCACGAGTTCTTGACAGAACTGCAGTAGTAGGCGGAACTGTTTCCAAAAAAATCGATATCGATACTTTTGAATTATTCTCACGTTCCAGTGCTTCTGTTGCTAAAAACATTATTCGTCAGAAGACATCCGAATCCAAAAAACAGGCTGTTTATAACAAATACATTGTACAGCTGGATGATATGGTCACGGGTACTGTGGAATCCGTTAAAGACAGATCTATCTTAGTAAAGCTTGAAGATGGTACTATTGCTGTATTACCTGCTTCTCAGTTAATTCCTCTGGATGGACCTGAAGGAAGAATCCGCAGAGAAAGCTTCAGGGAGGGTGAACCAATTCGTGTAGTTATTACTGATGTTGTTGGACCTCAGGATCATGTAAAAGAAGGTAAAAAGGATAAAAAAGGAAGCAATCAGATCAGTATTCAGTTATCCAGAACATGTGATTATTTCGTTAAGAGATTATTTGAAAGAGACGTACCTGAAATTGCCAAAGGTGAAGTTATTATCAAAGCTCTTGCAAGAGATCCTGGTAAGAGAACTAAGATGGCAGTTTTAAGCAGAAATCCTGATGTAGATGCCATTGGTTCCTGTATTGGTCCTAACGGTCAAAGAGTTAAAGGTATCACTGCTGAATTAAGAAATGAAAAGATTGATATCTTTGAATGGAGCGATGATATTTCTGAACTTGTTAAGAATGCCTTGGCGCCTGCAGAAATTCAGGCAGTTCTTCCAAATGACAAAGAGAGCAAATCTTTGATTGTAGTTGTCAGTGAAGATCAGGTTTCTCTTGCTATTGGTAAGAAAGGTCAGAACTCTCTTCTTGCTAACAAGCTGACAGGATATAAGATTGATATTAAGACACGTGAGCAGCTTGAAGAAGCTGGTGTAGATTATGAAACATTACTTCAGGAAGCTGAAGCACAGCATGCGGAATACTTAAAAGAAGTAGAAAAGAAACATGTTGCTAAGATGGAAAAGGCTGAAGAAATCAAACGTCAGGAACAGCTTGCAACACTTGAAGCAAAACGTCAGGCACTTAATTCTAATGTAGAAATTGAAGAAGAAGGATTTATTCCTGAAGAAATGCAGGAAGCTATGTCTGACAGAATTGCTAATGATATTGCTTTTGAACAGAATGAACCTGAACAGGAAGAAGTTGTAGAAACTGAAGAACCTGTAGTAGAAGAAGTAAACGTACCAGTTGAAGAAACTGTTGTGGAAGAAACAGAACAAGAGGAAGAACCAAAAGAAGAAACTATGGAAGAGAATGTCACATCTGCAAAACGTAAACATGCAAATCTGGAAGAAATGGCTGAAAAGAACACATACGTATCCAGATTTGAAAAACTAACGGATACTACATCCAAGCCAAAGAATGATTACAAGCCAAAGAGAAAGAAGAAGACAGATTCCGAAGATAACTACAGAGTAGATAACAAAGAACTGGAAAAACAGATTAAAGCTAAGCTTTCTCAGCAGGATAACAAGCCGCTGTATACTGAAGAAGAATTAGAAGAAATCGAAGCTCAGAGACAGGCAGATGAAGACAGAGAGTTAGGCATCGATGATGATTATGATGATGAATACGATGACTACTATGATGATGAGGATTAAAAATGCCTAAAAAGATTCCAATGCGTCGTTGTGTAGCTACAAACGAGTCTTTCCCTAAGAAAGAATTATTACGTATTGTTCGTACTACCGACGGTAATATCCAGGTGGATACCACAGGCAAGTTAAACGGTCATGGAGCTTACTTAAAGAAAGATCCTGAAGCTGTAAAACTTGCAAAGAAGAATGGTGCTTTGAAAAGAGCATTAGAAACAGATATCCCTGACGAAGTTTATGAGGATATTTTGAAACACATTGCATAATTTCTATACGATTCTGAAAGGAAGTGGACATATATAGAAAGTTTAGCGGATTGTATCCGCATGTAGAATAAGAAGGAGGTACATATGCAGAATAAGAAACGTAACACAAACGGAAATGGGAAACGTAAACCAGCCAATAAAAAGGGTGGAGCAAAGAATAACCAGTCTTTCCATTCCAATGCACATAAGCCGGCTGTAGAAGTGCATGAAATCACGTATGCCGATGGTATTACAGTTGGTGAACTTGCAGAAAAGTGTGGTAAACAGGCTTCTGATATTATTAAGTCATTATTTATGGAAGGTAAGATGGTTACCATCAACTCTCCACTGGATGATGAAACAGTAGAACTGGTTTGTATCGGCTATGACATTGAAGCTACAAAAGTGAAAGAAAGAGAAGAAGATTCTCTTGAAGTTGATTTTGACAGTACAGAGTCACTGTTACAGGAACGTCCGCCAATAGTTACTATCATGGGTCATGTCGACCATGGTAAAACAACTTTACTGGATAAGATTCGTTCCAGTAAGGTTGCCGCCGGTGAAGCTGGTGGTATTACACAGGCAATCGGTGCATATCAGGTAACTATCAATGATCGTAAGATTACTTTCCTGGATACTCCTGGCCATGAAGCTTTTACCGCTATGAGAGCACGTGGTGCTTCCGTTACGGATATTGCTATTATTGTTGTAGCTGCAGATGATGGTGTAATGCCACAGACTCTGGAAGCTATTGACCATGCCAAGGCTGCTGATGTTCCAATTATTGTTGCAGTTAACAAAATGGATAAACCAGATGCAAATCCTGACAGAGTTATGCAGGAAATGGCTGATCATGATCTGATGCCTGAAGAATGGGGTGGAGATACAATCTTTGTACGCACAAGTGCTAAAAAAGGTGATGGTATCGACGATTTATTAGAAACTATTCTGACTGTTGCCGATGTGAAGGAATTAAAAGCCAATCCGTCACAGATTGCTTCTGGTACAGTTATTGAAGCAAAACTGGATAAGGGAAGAGGTCCTGTTGCAACATTGTTAGTTCAGAATGGTACTCTTCATCATGGAGATCCTGTTGTTGTAGGTACTTGCTTTGGTAAGATTCGTAAGATGACAGATGAAAACGGCAGAGAATTAAAGAAAGCCGGTCCAAGCAGACCTGTAGAAATTATCGGTCTGAATGATGTTCCTTCTGCAGGTGATCTTTTCAGATCTTATGAAGATGAAAAAGAAGCACGTGCTGTTGCTGACAGAAGAAAGAGACGTAAGATTGAAGCAGACAGACGTAAGACAAGTGCAATGTCTTTAGAAGATCTTGCAAGTCAGATTGATGCCGGTGAAATCAAAGAAATTCCTGTTATTATCAAGGCTGATGTACAGGGTTCTGCAGAAGCAGTAAAGAGTTCTCTTGAAAAACTGGATGTCAAGGGTGTTACTGTAAACGTTATTCACAGTACAGCCGGTGCTATCAGTGAATCTGATATTATGCTTGCTGATGCATCTAAAGCGATGATTATTGGTTTTAATGTACGTCCTGATGCAAATATTCGTAAGAAAGCTGAAGAAGCCGGTGTACAGATTCGTTTACACAACATTATCTATAAGGCTACGGAAGAAATGGAACTGGCCATGAAGGGTATGCTGGAACCAGTATATGAAGAAGTAGTTATCGGACAGGCAGAAGTGCGTGAAACATATAAGGTTTCTAAAATTGGGACAATCGGCGGCTGTATGGTTACTGACGGTAAACTCACAGCTCATTGTGGTGTCAGATTAATCAGAGAAGGTATTGTTGTCTATACAGGTAAGTTAGGTTCCCTGAAGAGATTTAAAGATGATGCCAAGGAAGTAGTTACAGGTTACGAATGTGGTATCACTATTGAAAATTATAACGATATCAAAGTGGGAGATACTTTAGAAGCTTTTGAAGATCAGGTAGTGGAGCAGTAATATGTCTTCAGTAAAACAAAAAAGATTAGAAGGAATTATTCGTAAGAATATCTCTGATATCGTCATGTTTTCTTTAAAAGATCCTAATGTGGGTTTTGTGACAATTACAGATGTTTCTGTATCCAACGATCATAGTTATGCAACAGTTTACTGTTCATTCCTTGGTCAGGATCCAAGAAATGAAGCTGGTTTAAAAGCTTTAAACAGAGCTAAAGGATATATTCGTACGGAATTATCCAAAAGACTGGATATTCGCAGAACACCTGAATTAAATTTCGTTCTGGATAAGTCCATTGCATATGGTAAACATATTGACGAAGTTATTTCAGAAATTCATGCAAATGAAGCAAAGAAAGAAGAAGATGAGTAAAAATCATCTTCTTTTTGTTTCTGTAGGCAAAATGCCAAAGTATTTTTTGTAGACTTTAGAAAAATAATTGGGATCTTTAAATCCACATTCTTTTGCGATTACTTTAATAGATTTATCGGTAGTAAGACAAAGATTTCTTGCCTGGTTTAAGCGAATGGAGAGCAAGCGCTGATGAACAGTGGTATGAAATACATCCTGAAAGTGTGTGTGCAGGGTTGCTTTAGAGACATGGAAATATGTACAGAGCATTTCTATAGTGATATTTTCTTTGTGGTGAAGAAGAAGATATTTCTGTATTTCCTCTGCAAGATTTTCAGAGTCAATTTGCAATGTATTTGTCATCGTTAAATATTGTGCACATATATTTACAATTTCTGCAAAAGCCTCTATCTGTTGTTTTGTGTGTACAGAAGAGAATTTCAAAGATGTTTCCAATAAGACTCTGTCTTTTATACATTTGCCTGCTTTTTGCAGAACATTTTCTCTGTCTTCATCGCTGTTTAAGGCCTGACCCATCATAAAGTATCCGCTTAACTGACCATAGGTATATAACGGGATGATGGTTTCATACAATCCGCACCAGCATGTATAAATATGTAATTGCTGTGTTTTGAAAGCATATTCCATCGCATGAAGATCACATTGATGGCATTGTTGTTTAGCTTGGTCTGACTTCTCTAAGATAGTGCAAAATTTACATTTTCTCTTGGGATAGGAAGCAATCACATGCATCTGTGTATCAAAGATTGTCATGTTCATGCCTGAGATAAGATAGAAGTTTTTGAGTAACGATTCTAATGTTTCCATAGACTATAGAAAAGTATTATTTATACTTTTTTCCTTCCATTTGTATTTTATTCCATATTCAGATTGCAGAAAAGAGAATATAGTGAAAACAGGGAGGAATTCATGTATGGAAATGAATTTGAAATGGTTAAGTGATCCAACCGTATTTCAGGTAAATCGTCTGCCTGCTGTGTCATCTCATCGTATTTATGCAGATGATGAAGAAATGCTGGCTATGAAGAGCAGTTATATTCATTCTTTAAATGGCACGTGGAAATTTCATTATGCTAATAGTCTGGAAGAATGCATTATTGGATTTGAAAATCCTGACTATGATACATCCTGCTGGGATACTATTCAGGTTCCAGGACATATTCAGCTGCAGGGATATGGAACCCCTGTGTATGTCAATCAGGTATATCCATGGAGTGGAAGTGAAGAGTTAATACCGCCATCAATTCCTACATACAATCCGGTGGGAAGCTATGTGACTTTTTTTGACAGTAAGATTCTGAAACCTGACACAAGAACAAGAATCATTTTTCATGGAGCAGAAAGTGGACTGGCTGTCTGGGTGAATGGACATTTTACAGGGTACAGTGAAGATAGTTTTACACCATCTTCATTTGATATCACTGAATATCTTGTGGAAGGAAGAAATAAAATAGCTGTCAATGTGTATAGATTTACTTCAGGCTCCTGGCTGGAGGATCAGGATTTCTGGAGATTTTCCGGTATTTTCAGAGATGTAGAATTATGGAGCATTCCATCTGTTCATGTAGAAGATATAAAAATTACTCAGAATACAGAAAATCTTGCTTCAGTACACGTGCATGTAGATATGCAGATTACAGGAAATGACTATTCTGTTAATCTTGTATTAAAAGATGCAGAAAATCATATAGTGGAAAGTAAAAAGATACATACAACTACCACAGAGTTTGTTTTGGAACATCCAATATTATGGTATGCGGAAAGACCATATCTTTATACACTTGAAGTACAGGTTTTTAACAGGAATGCATGTCTGGAATGCTTTACACAGAAAATAGGTATACGTTCTTTTGAAATGAAAGATGGTATTATGTGCATTAATGGGAAAAGAATAGTTTTCCATGGGGTAAACAGACATGAATTCTGTTGTGAAAGTGGAAGAGTCGTTTCCTACGCTTTGACTAAGCAGGATATTCTGACAATGAAACAGAATAATATTAATACCATCAGAACATCGCACTATCCTAATCAGGATTTCTTCTACGATCTGTGTGATGAATATGGCATGTATGTTATAGATGAAGTAAATATGGAAACACATGGTACATGGTCGGAAATGTTTGATCCTGCACATATTGTTCCGGATAATAAACCTGAATGGCAGAAGGCAATTATAGACAGAGCTTCCTCCATGTATGAAAGAGATAAAAATCATCCATGTATTCTTATATGGTCATGTGGTAATGAATCTCATGGTGGTAAAGATATTTATGAAATGTCACAGTTTTTAAGAAAGAAAGATCCGTCCAGACTGATTCATTATGAGGGAATTTCTCATGATCAAAGATACCCTGATACTTCAGATATGGTTTCCCAGATGTATACACCTGCAAGTGAGGTGGAGGAATATTTGAAAACTCATACGGATAAACCATTTTTCCTTTGTGAATATGCTCACTCTATGGGCAACAGTAACGGAGCTTTATATAAATACACCAATCTTGAAAAGAAGTATCCTTTGTATCAGGGAGGATGTATCTGGGATTATGCAGATCAGGCTTTGTTAAAGGATGGAAGATTGTATTATGGCGGAGATTTTGGCGAAAGGCCAAGTGACTACGATTTCTGTGGTAACGGGATTGTGTTTGCAGACAGGACACTTACTCCAAAGATGGAGGAAGTCAGATATTGTTACCAGCAGATCCATACAACTTTTGATAAGCATACTATGCATATTGAAAATGATTATCTGGTATTGCGTCTGGACAGTTTTGTCACAAGATATGTTTTATACAGAAATGGTCTGGAAGTAAATCGAAAGGAAACAGTCTTATATTGCAATCCTCAATCTTCTATTGATGTGGAAATACCATTTACGATAAAAGATGATGCAGAATACAGTATCCTTGTTTCATTTATTAAAGATGGTACAGAACTTGCGCATGATCAGGTTGTCTACCCGTATATACCAGAACAGATGCATTCAACCTTATCATTAAGTATTAACGAAGATTATTTAAATATCGGTGTGGTATGTGAAAATGCACAATGCATTTTTTCCAAGGTTAAAGGATTGGTTTCTTACAAAGTGAATGGAAAAGAATTTGTAAGAGTACCACTACGACCTAATTTTTTCAGGGCATCTACAAATAATGATGTGGAAAACGGTTATGGTTTTAGATATGGGCAATGGCTACAGAATTCTCTGTATGCAAAGTGTGTGTATAAAAAAGTAGAAAAAGAGTCTTCAAGATGTAAAGTTTATTATGACTATATACTCCCTGCTGATACAGAACATCCGCTTTCGGTGGTATATACTGTGTATTCTGATGGATTGGTAGATATAGATATGGAATATACGAGAGAACCATCCCAAATTGAAATGCCATGTTTTGGGATTCTGTTTGAAACTTATGATGATTTGAATATAGTACATTATTATGGAAACGGTCCTGAAGAAAACTATATAGACAGAAAGAAAGGTGCAATCCTAAAACAGCACTCCTATCTTGTAAAAGACAACTTTACACCATATCTCTATCCTCAGGAATGTGGTAATCGTACAGAATGCAGATTCTGTACGGTATCCTGTACTCATCATGAAATTACTTTTACAGCAGACGCATTTGAATGTTCTGTATTGCCGTATACACCATTTGTTCTGGAAAATGCAAAACACAGATGGGAACTGCCTGAACCATATGAAACTGTCATCATGTTAAATGCAAAACAGATGGGTATTGCTGGTGATAACACATGGGGTGCTAAAACACATCCAGAGTTTTTACTCAATGATTTGCATCAAAAATTTCACATCTCTATGAAAGCAAAGTAAGAAATTTTCAGTACAACGATAAAAAGTTGTACTTTTTTTATTTTGAGTGAAGAATAATTCAGTTTTTTAACAATATATATTATGAAAGGAGCATGTGATATGAAGAATATTACTGTTGAACCGGAACAGCTTATTTCCTGTGCTGTTCGGATGGAAAACCAAAATCAGGAGTATGAAAGGGATATGCGTAATCTTTTTGATGAAGTAGATCGAATGCAATCCAGCTGGCAGGGGAAGGATAACCAGGCATTTACTGCTGAAATCAAAAAGTTTGAGGCAGATTTCAAATTACTTTCCGTATTATGCATGCAGTATGCAGACTTTCTGAAAACTACTGCAAGAGCGTATACGGAAACCCAGGAAGAACTGGCTTCTCAGGCTTCCAGAGTAGTGATGTAAAGGAGGAACTTAAAAATGAATGGAATTAAGATTTCACTGCAGGATATTACTGACAGTGCTAACAGGATCAGTATCTTAAATGCGGGTTTACAAGAATCTTTACAGGCAATGAAAAAGGAAATGCTGTTGTTGCAGGATACATGGATTTCTGATGCGGCAAGAGAAACCATTCGTAAGTTTAATGCTGTTTCAGTCAGATTCGAAAAGCAGAAAGAAATCATTGACAGTTATACCCGGTTTTTACACCTGACCGTATCCTCCTATGATTCTTTGGAATCTACAATTACGGCTAATGCGTCAGGTATGCAGGAATAAGCTTCTTTGTCTGTTTGTATTGTGTCTTACGTTTTCTGGTTGCTCTGCAAAACATACAGAGACAATTACAGTGGGTGAATGGATCAAAGAGATGGTGGAAGAGGCAGAGATTCCACCATCTTATGATTCTGCCCCTTATTTTATGAATGTGGATAAAACCTCTCCTTACTATGATGCAATACAATCTGCCACAAACTACGGGATACTTTCCAATGAATATGCTTTGGATACAGAGAAAGTTTTAAATCGTGAGTGGTGTGCTTATACGTTAATGAATTTATCGATGAGAAAGCTTACGAGTGTTTCTAATGTCAAAGATATTCAGAGAAGTATATTCCCGCAACACGTGGAAACGGCCGTCAGCAGCGGGTTAATGGATACGGACAAGCATGGTCGTTTTAAACCAAAGGAAATTGTGGATAAACAGGAAGCTTTGATTTTATTACAGAAAGTATTATCTTATATTGATCATCCGGAATTTGAGAATACATTCAGTTATGAGGTCAATAAAGATATTACGACAACCCCATTAGAAGATGCTGTAGTAGATCCTGTAACATTACAGGCGAGTACACTAAGTGATGTTGAAAAAGGACAATATGTCAGTGTCAGGGATACCGATGGTTCTGAAAAGATATATACAGTAGAGTCAGTTACACCTTTAGAACAAGGAAACCAGGTACAGTTGCAGGTTGCTGATCCATTGGAATATCTGGAAAGTATGGATATTCAGGGAGAAGAAGAGCTGAATCTTGAGAAAGCTGTATTGATTGATGAGGATACAGAAACAACAAAAAATATGTCTCTGACTTCTCGTTCAAAAACAATACAGGGATATACTTTTGCCTATACAGTTTCTAAAAACGGAGTCAGGGTAACTATTTCCAAACCTATGGAACATGGAGATACTTTGTACGGTGAATTAAAGTTAAATGGTATCCATGTAAAGTACAAATGGTTAGCAGAAAAGAAAGATATTAAAAATGCATATTTTTCTCTGCAGGCACATAGTCAGGAATTTCTGGGTATCAAAGCAGGAAAGTATTCTACAATGTATGGTGACTTTTCTTCTTTATCTGCTGATGACTTTATTGGATCTTTGTCTTCATTTCTAAAACCTAAGAGTGAAATCGAGGTAGTAGATATACCGATATGTACTTTACGTATTCCTCTTGAAACAACACAGATGTTAACGGTAAAAGTCAGGTTATCTGTAAAGATATATGCTTCAGGAAAAGCAGAACTGGTATTGTCCCAGGATCATGTACTGGGATGTGATATTCGCAATGGTGTTCCACGAATGATCCATGATACCAGGCACAGTCAAAACGCCACTTTAAGAGCGGACACATCTCTATGTACAAATCTGACATGTACTCTGGATTTTATTCAGGCTTCGTTAATGGATATTTATCTTGAAGCAGGTGCTAAAGCTTCAATTGCTTCGGTTGCACATCTGTATGATGATACAAATCATCATAAGGTGCAGACAGTGGATTATCCATTGGATATTGTTGATGAGTTATCTCAGCATAATGGTAATGTTTTATGTTGCGGAGATATGAAAGCATACTGGATATTAAATCTCGGTTTGAATTCCTCTTCTACCATTACAGGAAAACTGGGACTTGGTAAAAAATACGCATTGATGAATGAAAAGAATGCACCATTATTTAAAGGGCTGAATCAGCATATTGAAAACTTTAAAGTAGTGGACAGATGTACAAGAACAGACCGAAAGAAGAGCGAACTGAAAGATACTATTCAAGTGGATAAACAGATTACTTTATCTTCCTACAACCTTGTGGTGCATATTGGCGAATCGAAATCATTTAAAATTACAGGCTTGCCTGCAGGATATACTGAAAAAGATTTAGTGTTTACTTCTAAGGACAATACAATTGCTCAGGTGAGTTCTTCTGGTGTCATATCCGGATGTACAGTTGGTTCTACCTCTGTGGATATTTCTACTTCAGATGGTAAATACTCCCTCCAGGGTAATGTGCTTGTAACTAAAGGATAGTGTCATGTTATTGCAATGGGTAAGAGGAGAGAGGCTGCTTTCTAAAATTGTTGAAAACAAGAGTGCGAGCATTATCATAGACAGCTATACTGTTTTTTTCCACTATCTTGAAAATGAATGGAGAATACGTATTCCAGTATGTATGGAACTGGTAAGTGAAAATACCTGTATGTATCGTGTTTCTTATCGGATTCAATATCTGCGGGAAATCATTACTGTACATATTTTCAGAGAGGAAAAAGGGTATTGTGACTATGTGAAAAAGCAGCTCGAAAGCAAGGTGATTACAATTGGGAGTACACAGGATAATACCATCCAGATATTTGATGAGGAGCTTCAGGGACAGTTTATCCGTATAGATCTTCTTGAAGGTAAAATAGAAGGTTTACAGGAAGATATGCCAGGAATATTCTGTGAAGAAACATTACTGCACGGATCCTGTTTTCAAAAAGGTAAATGGTACGCATTTTTAAACTTTCGTTTTTTAATTCACGATGATTTTCTGATGGTGAATACAGTGGAAAATTTCATCTGCCTTTTTGGGGAATATACTCCGTATTGTAAATGTAAGGATCTTAAGAATGTTCCATATATTGAAAGAAACTATCTTCATGGAATAAAAATCATCTCAGATAGCTTTACAGTCTCTTTAGATACCTCTTTTATTCCAGAACTATCTGAGACAAGACCCTTAATGTTTACAATAGGACCTGCCTTGTGTATGGTTTTTGGATCTTTAAGTTCTGGTATGTTTTCTGCTTATGAAAGATATCTTGAAACAGGTGAAACAGAAGCTATGCTCAGAATACTGATTTTACCATTGACGATGTTGATAAGTGTTCTCGTATTTACACCTGTCAACAGATGGTGGGACAAACGTCAGCAGAAGAAAAAAATTCAGAAAGCAAGACAACAGCAACAAATCAACATAGATAATGTTCTTGCATTGTATATAAAACAAAAACAGGAATATAACATGTATCTTGAAACGGTTTTCCCATTGCCATATCAGATATTTTACACTGTACAGAAAAATCATCAGTTTATGTATCTGGATACTATGCGCAATGACTTTCTGACAATACGTTTAGGGAATAAGAAAACGAAATTTCCATTTGCCTTACAGCAAAAAAAAGATATTCCCTGTGATCTTCTTCAGGAAACAGAAAAGGTGGAAGAAAGGCCATGTACCATCCACCTTCCTTCCTGTCGTCATCTGGAAATTCATGATGAAAGTGAAACGCGAGATCTTGAAAAATATGTTTTACTGCAGCTGTTTACACAGTATTCTCATGAAGATTTATGCATTGTGTATAAAGACGCGATGCATAGATATCCGCTTCTGGAAAAATTACCGCATATGCATACTTCAAAGAATCAGACAGCCTCTGTATATGTATGCTTTGATGAAGAAGATACTGCAGATATGGAAGATAAAATTAGCATTTTCCTTTCTCACAGTAAACGGTATATCTATGATACGGTGGTATCTTTTCATGAACATCATGGAACTGTTCTGACGCGCAGTACTCAGAAAGAACAGGATTTTACATTCTTCGAAAAAACAAACGATGTATTTGACAAAGTGGCAGGATATTGTCTTTTGGATCAGGTTTCCTCATCACATGCGTCCTGTTCGTTTCTGCAATGTAATTGCGAGGAGGATTTGAACAGCCATACACTTTTAGAGCAATGGAATCGTAATCAGAATTCGCATAGTCTTTTATGCTGTGTAGGAATAAGTCAACATCATACGCCTATATATCTCGATCTTCACGAAACGGGTGATGGACCGCATGGTCTTGTGGCAGGAATGACAGGGTCTGGAAAGAGTGAGTTTGTGATATCCATGATTCTGTCCCTTGCATTACGGTATAGTTATGAAGATCTGCAATTTGCCATTATCGATTTTAAAGGTGGCAGTATTCTGCAGGCTTTGAAAAAGGGAAAGTATTTACTTCCACATATTACAGGATATCTTTCTAACCTGGATGTAGAGGAAATGGAAAGATCACTAATAGGATTTTCCAAAGAATGTACATACAGAGAAGAGTTGTTTACAGCAATGCATGCGTATGTTCATGAACCTGTTACATCTCTTGATTTGTATCAGAAGTACTGGACTTCAGAAAGCGGACTTCCTCGTTTAGGGCATCTTGTGATACTTATTGATGAGTTTGCTGAATTAAAAAGTGAAAAGCCGGATTTTATGGAAGATTTGATTCGTATTGCCAGAGTTGGAAGAAGTCTTGGAATGCACCTGATTTTAATTACACAAAGACCGGGAGGTACCATTTCTTCTGAAATACGTGCAAATACAGCTTTTCAGGTTTGCCTTAAAGTACAGAACGACCAGGATTCAATGGAAGTTATCAAAGAGAAAAATGCTGCATATCTGAAACAACCTGGTGACTGTATTTTGGTTTCTGCAACAAAACATATACAGGGTAAAAGCTTTTATTGTAATGAAAGGTGTAATGAATCCTTCAGAATTCTGCGCGACAGTAATCCGCAAAGAAATCATACAGATCCTATGACACCATCTGTAAGAGAGAAAATATTGGATACTTTCAGAGAGTTATCAGTTACGCCTTTGCGACAATTGTGGTTACCACCTCTTGAAACCATTCAGAAAGACATGTTGAAGGAGGGAAGTATTGGTCTGGCAGATGAGTATTATGAAAGAAGATATGTTCCGGTATTTCTTGAAAGCTCTATGCTGGTATGCTGCAGAGAGGCACATAAAAGACAGATGTTCTTTTTACATGTATTGTATGGATTGTCAAAGTGTGAAATATATGTTCTTTCTGAAAATAAAAAAATGTTCAATTATCCTTGTGTAAATGCTGTCATAGGCACTGAGGAAACAGAACGGATTGAAGAACTGGAAAAACATATACAGGTATCTGAAACAGACATTATTGTGCTTATAGAAGATGTGGAAAGCTTTTTGAATGGGGAACAGGAAAACAAGGAGTTGTTTGAAAACTGGTTGAAGCGTTCTTCGGGTAAAGGGTTTACTTTAATTTGCGGTATGTTACAGATCGATACATTACGCTATGCCTTATCTTCGAAATTTAAAAGAAAACTTGTTCTGGACATACAGGATGCACAGTTGACAGGTGCTTTTCTGGATGGGAAGGTCCCGGTTAAAAAATTAGGAGATGCTCAGTGTCTTCTGAAGATGAATGAACATATTGTCACTATGACATATCCTCTTGCAGATAATGAAACTTTTGAGGTTTTACAGAAGCGGGTATGCTATACAGATTACAGAATCTATACTATGGAAGAAAAGGTACAGAATTTCGATACAATTGGGAAAATATGTCTGGGTAAGAGATTTAGTGATGGACAATATATTTTTGCGGAAAACAAGGAAAGAGTTGTCTTTATCAGTGTGTATTCTTCACAGCAGGAGAAATATAAAAAACATTTCGCATCAAGTATATTCGTGTTCCTGACAGTGGATGAGTTTCAGAGAGAATTTAATAAATGGAAAAACCATGCATGCATTTTTTTAGGTAATGCCATAAAAGAGCAATATGTAATCTCCTATACAAAGAAGATAAAAATGGGAAGAAATGATGCTGTTTATGTAAAGGAGTATATGCATACAAAAATAAGGATGGTTTATGTGGAATAAGAAGCTGGAAATACATCTGTATCTGGTGATAGCACATCAATGGATGACATTGCTTGTAGAAGAAAGTAAAAATTTTCGAGAAATTCTAAGCATGATACACATAAATGATGCACTTGTGTATGAGTATCTTACTGATACTGCATGTGATCTGGATCTATCTCTGCAGGCATTAAAAGTAAGAAACGGTATGATTTTTTACGTGTATTGAAAAAGGGGATACATATCCCCTTTACTTATTGAAGCGTAATCTGAATGTACATTTCTGACAGAATGGTTCTACCAGCGTTTGTTGTTGTAATCCTTTTACCATATTTACATATCTTTCACTGTGTAATACCTCTTGGAGTGAAGTGGTATGCAGGTTGCCAAAAGAAATAACTCCGTTACAGTCCAGACAGCATGGTACTACTTCACCATTGGATAAGACAGCAATTTGCTGTATGGCTCCAAGACATTTTCCTTTAGAGGATACAGGTTTGCTGAGATCATCAGGCCATTCAAACATATTATCAAAATCAACATATATATTCTCTGCAATACTGTAATTGTTTTTTCTGTTTGTCTTGGTCAGGGTGTATTGCTGATGTAAATGTTCCAGAATGGTTTTAGTACGTGTTTCTTTGAGCTCATCACTTCTCCAGAAACGCACTTCAACAATAGGGGATTTCTTTTCTTTACACGCATCCAGGAAATGGAATAATGTGGATTGAAATATATCCAGATTTTGTTGATGAAATTCAATACTTTGTAATGAAAAACTTATTTTTCTCAGACAAGAATGATTTAAAAGGACGTCATGTACTTTAGAAAGAGTAGTACCGTTTGTGACAAGCTGTACTTTCATAGCATAAGCATCACATATGGAAAGAAGTTCATCAAACGATGGGTGAATAGTTGGCTCTCCCTGTACGTGAAGATAAATGTAGTCTGTATACTCTTTGACCTGCTGCACAATGGTTTCAAAAAAATTCAGAGTCATAATTTCAGGTTTCCTTGTGGTATAGGAACAGAAACTGCAATGCAAGTTACATATATTTCCGATTTCAATATATACTCTTTTCAACATAGAAAGAGTATAACAAAAAAAGATCATTGCTGATCTTTATTTTGTAATGAAATTGCTTAAGAAAGCTTTTGTTCTTTCACTTTGAGGATTTGTAAACATCTGCTGAGCAGTTCCCTGTTCTTCAATAACCCCCTGGTCCATGAAGACAACTCTGTCTGCCACATCACGGGCAAAGGACATTTCGTGTGTAACAACTATCATCGTCAGACCTTCTTTGGCAAGTTCCTTCATGACATTGAGCACTTCCTGTACCATTTCAGGGTCTAATGCACTTGTTGGTTCATCAAACAACATGATTTCAGGTTTCATACAGAGAGCTCTGGCAATGGCTACACGTTGTTTCTGTCCACCGGATATGGTACGCACATCTGCATTGGCAAACTGATCCATTCCTACTTTCTTGAGATAGAACATTGCAGTCTGTATTGCTTCTTCTTTGGAGACATGATGTACCTTCATCTGAGGCTTTACGCAGTTGTTTAATACATTCATGTTATTGAAAAGATTGAACTGCTGAAAGCACATGCCTACTTTGGAACGATAGGCATTCACGTTTTTTGTATGCAGAATATCTTCGTTAAAAACTTTAATAGAACCGCTGTCAGGTTTTTCCAGAAGATTAATACAACGTAACAGAGTGGACTTACCAGAACCGCTTTTGCCGATAAGACACACAACTTCACCTTCCTGCACAGAGAAGTCAATTCCTTTTAAGACTTCAAGCTTCCCAAAACTTTTATGGATATTCTGAATATTCACTAATGTTTCGCTCATAAGTCGGAATTGCCCCCTTTCTGTGTAGTGGTTTTAGCATATTTCATACTGTGAGGATCGGTATCACTCATAGGAATAGAGACATGCTCTGTCTGATTAAGACGTTTTTCAATAAGGTTGAGAATGCATGTGGCAATCATGTTTATGACTAAATAGATGACTGCTTCTAGGAAATAGGTTTCTGTAAACTTGAAGGTGGAACCTGCAATGGATTTTGCCTGGAACATCAGTTCTGTGATGGAAATAATCATCAATACGGAAGAGTCCTTGATATTTACAATCAATTCATTTCCGATGGCAGGGAAGGCATTTCGAATTGCCTGTGGTAATACAACCATTATCATTGTTTGGGTATTGGACATACCTAAGGAACGAGCAGCTTCTGTCTGTCCTTTATCTACAGCCTGAATACCGGATCGGATGATCTCAGCCATATAAGCACCTGTATTTACGGAGATAACCACCATGGCAGCAGTTAACTTATCCCAATGGAATACATTTAAGAAAGCATAGTAGAAGAAAGCAGCCTGAACCATCATTGGTGTACCACGGAAAACCGTGATATAAATATTCGCTAAAATATCAAACAGTTTTTTTAAAATTCTGGAAACGGGTCCTGCAGTATAGTCGAGCTGTACAGCTTTAAAGCCGCCAACTATCAATCCCAGTAACAAGCCGCAGATTGTACCAACCAGAGCAACAATAATGGTTGTACGAACACCAAGCAGTAAACTTGGCCAGTACACCTGTATTATACTGAATACACTCTTTAGAAAATCCATGACTTACTCATTTGCAGGCTGGTTTTCTACTGCCTGTAACATCATTTCTTCACGTTCTTCATCAGAGATGGTATCTAAAGCTTCCTGTAATGCATTTAACAGAGTTGTGTTTCCTTTCTTGACTGCGATGGATACTGCAGCGTCCTGTTCTGCTCCTGAGAATCCCTTACCATCTTCAAACTGGATATAGGTTAAATCTGGATTTGCCTGGCATACACCGATAGCAACAGGTAATTCGGAAGTTACAGCATCTACGGCACCTGCCTGAAGAGCCTGAATAGCAGCAGGGAATGTTTCTGCAGCAGGTTCATGGATTACACCATCAATCTGATCAATGATTGTATCGTACAGAGTATTCATCTGACCAACGACTTTCTTTCCGGAAAGATTGGAAATAGAAGTGATACCTGCAAGAGGGGAATCCTTCTTTACTAATACAACTTCTGTAGAAATGTAGTAAGGAGTAGTAAAATCAGCTTCCTGCTTTCTTTCATCTGTTGCTGTCATACCAGCAATGACTGCATCAATCTGATCGTTTTGAAGAGAAAGAATCAGGTTATCCCAGTCAAGCTTAACGATTTCAACTTCTTTATCTGTCTTTTCTGCAAGCTTTGTTGCCATCATGACGTCATATCCGTCACAGTAATCAACATCGGAAATCTTCTTGCTTGTGTCTGTACTTTGTGTTGTGGACCAGTTATATGGAGCGTAGTTACATTCCATACCTACACGTAATGTGTTTTCATCAGATGTAGAATCTGATGAACCTGTGGATCCGCCAGAGCATCCTGTTAATACAAGAGATGCTAATAGACATGCACTTACTGACTTTGTTGTGAACTTCATTTTCTTTTCCTCCTAAATATTTAAAAACCGTATGCTATCACACATACGGTTCATTTCGTTATGTAATAGCGCCACTTCAATTTGAAGGAGTGATATAGATATTCTCATATATCCCCACGAGATATTCCTGCCGGAATATTTCGTTCGGCGACGATTACCTTTTTGTCAGATCATGGCCTGCCGGCTCCCTGACATACTCATTTACGTCGCTACCTCTATCGGTTTTACATTTTCAACTTTACTCAATGGTGATAGATTGTCAAGTACTTTTTTCAATCTTTTGGTATAATACTTTCGGTTATGGACAAGATATTATTAATGAACAAGCCTGCAGGTATGACCAGTTTTGATGTGGTCAGACAATGCAGAAGAATATTACACGAGAAAAAAATAGGGCATACCGGTACTCTTGACCCTGAAGCCCAGGGATTTCTGATAGTTTTAACCGGTAAATATACTAAATTATTACCTTTTGTCATCAAAGATCACAAACATTATCAGGCAAGATTCCTTTTGGGAAAAAGATATGATACACAGGACATCTGGGGGACCTTGATACAGGAAAAAGAATGGAGAATTCATGAACAGGAAGAACTTGATAAAGTTTCTTCATCTTTTCTTGGGAAAGGGATTCAGATTCCGCCGATGTACAGTGCTGTAAAAGTAAATGGTAAAAAGTTATATGAATATGCAAGGGCTGGAATTGAAATAGAAAGACAGCCAAGGCCTGTGGAAATATCTTCTTTAACGGTAAAACATATTACTGATAACGAATACAGTATGGATGCTGTGGTTTCCAGCGGCACTTATATACGTACACTGATTGAAGATTATTGCACGCATTTGCAGGAAATAGGGTCTATGAGTTATCTTTTAAGAAGCGGCATTGAGGACTTTGATCTTTCAAGTGCCATCAATCTTGAAGATCTTAAGGAAGATACGCCAGGTATTTCTCCTTTGGATATTCTTGATCCCTCTTTGAAAAAAGTGGATGGTACTGCTTTTGAAAAACAAATTAAAGATGGTAAGAAGATTTTTCTGAAAGATGCAGAGGACAGAGTAGTCTTTGTGACGGATGGTGCGCCATTAGCGGTGTATGAAAAAGTGAATGGAACGATGTACAGAAGTGTGAGAGGTTTATTCTAATGCGTATAATAAAAGTATCTTTGGATAAAACAAGAAGAAATAAAACACCTATGGTGGCTTGTATCGGATATTTTGATGGTTTACATGTCGGCCATCAGAAATTGCTGGAGAAGACTAGAGAACTGGGCGAAAAGTATCATTGTGAAACTGCAATGATTACGTTTGAACCAGATCCTTGGGTTATTATCAAAGGCGCTACAAATGTAAAACATATTTCCACCATGCGTCAGAGAATTAATAAAGCTGTCAGTCTTGGAATGGATAATATTGTATTTCTTGAGTTTACAAGAGATATGTCATCATTACCTCCAATTGATTTTATGAATAAAATACTGGGAAATCTGAATCTTCAGGGCCTTGTATGCGGATTTGATTTTCATTTCGGATATAAAGGCAGTGGAAATGTACAGTTTCTTCAGGATAATGCACCTTATGAAATCTGTGTGGTATCCGCAGTAGAAGATGAACAGGGGAAGATTTCTTCCACACGTATAACAAAGTGCATTGAACAGGGGCATATGGAAGAAGCTAACAGGTTGTTAGGTTCTCCTTTCTGCATGGAAGGAAAAGTGATACATGGTAAAAAAAGAGGAACGGATATGGGATTTCCTACAGCAAATGTACAGGTTTCAGATGAATATATTATTCCTAAAAACGGTGTTTATGCGGGGAAAATCCATGTTGGCAGAAAATCTTATGGATGCATGATAAACATTGGGTTGAATCCAACGTTTCATGACGTGGATGCTATTTCTCTGGAAGCTAATATTTTTGACTTTCATGAAGATATTTACGGACAGGTCGTTTCTGTTGATTTCCTGAAATTTATACGTCCTGAAAAACAGTTTCGCAGCAAGTCCAACCTTGTCATGCAGCTGGAACAGGATAAGCGTACCATTCAAAAATACTTTGAAGAGGGAGTTTTATGAATCCTGTTTATCTACAGCGTATGCAGAATCTTCTGAAAGAAGAATTCGATGCGTACATGCAAAGTCTTGAGGAAGATACCAATAAAGGCATGCGTGTTAATACTTTGAAAATCAGCAGTCAAGATTTCTTTCAGTTAACAAATTGGACTTTTGAGAAAAGCCCTTTTGCAGATAATGGATATTATCTAAACAGGGACAGAGTGTATGGCAATACACTCCCTTTTGAAGCCGGGTTATTTTATATGCAGGAGCCAAGTGCTTCCAGTCCTGTGTCTGTACTGGATGTGCAAAAGGGGGACTATGTACTGGATATGTGTGCAGCACCGGGGTCCAAATCAACACAGATTGCAGAAAAACTGGAAAATACAGGATTGCTCGTAACAAATGAAATTAATACCAGCCGAGCAAGAATTCTTGTTGAAAATATTGGAAAATATGGAGCTGCCAATGTAGTGGTGTTAAATAATGATACCGGTGTGCTTCCTAAATCTTTTCCGGCATGTTTTGATAAAGTGCTGGTAGATGCGCCTTGCTCAGGTGAAGGAATGATGCGTAAAAATGATGAGGCCAGTAAACAATGGTCTTTGGATAATATCCATCATTGCGCAGATATGCAGAAGCAGATATTGGAAAATGCGTATATATGTTTAAGAAAAGGCGGTATTCTTGTGTATTCTACCTGTACTTTTGCACCTGAAGAAAATGAACAGCAGATTTCTTCTTTTTTACAGCGTCATGAGGATATGGAACTTGTGCCAATAGAAGTACAATGGGGCAGACCTGGTATAGGCATGACAGAAGCCAGAAGAATCTTCCCTATGGATAAAGGGGAAGGTCACTTTATCTGCAAACTTCATAAAAAAGGGGTAGAGGAAAGAAACAGAATGACGGTATATCCTGACAGTAAACTTCCGCCGGTGGCACAGGAGTTTCTGGATACAGTTTTAAGTAAACCTTATCCACATGTCTATGCATTCAAGGATAAAGTATATGGGGGCATGCATCCGTTTATTAAAACGGATAACCTGCACTTAGTGAGAAATCAGGTACTTCTTGGAGAAATTAAAAAGAATAGATTTGAACCTGCGCATACACTGTTTACAAACAGTTATTCTGTATGTAAACAAACAGTGGAGCTTGAGGAAGATCAGATGCAGAAATATCTCAGAGGTGAAACCTTAATGATTGTGCGTCCTAAAGGATGGTATGCTGTAACATATAAAGGATATGCAATTTCCGGAGCATACAGTGATGGAAAAATGTTAAAGAACAAATATCCTCACAGTTTAAGAAAAAGGTGATAGATAATGGAATTACAATTGTTTTCTTATATTGAAGAAACGCTGAAATACTATGACATGCATCTGGGTGGGTATGAATATGCCATGGGACAGATTCAGAGAGTTTTTAAAGAGTTGATGGAATCTAAACAGGATGTCGTGATTTCTTTTTCGTCACGTATAAAAACCAGGAAAAGTCTTCAGGAAAAACTGATACGTAATCAGTTTTATCTGGATTATGCCAGCGGAGAAGAGTCCATTCTGAATCTGCATGATTTGATTGGTATTACCATACAATGTCGTTTTATCAGAAATGAACATGAACTGTATCAATATTTACTGAAACAGTTTGAATCAACGGAAGAAGGCTATGCGCAATGTAAAGTGGATCAGAATACTTTTCTGAATATCAAAATGCCACAACCTCAGTATCAGCGTAATGGATTTACTATTTACAGAATGGATGGATATTACATGTTTAATGGTAATCGCATCAATTTTGAATTGCAGATCAAATCTCTGGTACATAATTTCTGGAGTGATATTGAACATCAGGTAGTGTATAAAAATCCGGATTTTGTTGTTTATGACAGATTTAACAAATCCATGCTGGGAGCAATACGTGATAATCTTGATGTTGTGGACAGACAGCTTGAAATCATGTATAACGAGATATCTCAGAGATCTCAGGATAAGCAGATTGGTATGGATGAAAAAGGGTTTAAAGTCTTTGTGGCAAGATCTATCAATGAACTTGTGAATGCGAAAATGATGGAATCTGTCGGCTTTACCACTGACTTTAAAAAATGCAGTGCTATTCTTGCACAGTATAGTTATGTCAGAGATTTTTTAAATGGTACAAGAAACCGAGATTTGATGGTGGAATATCTTGAACATCTGAATTTTCTTGCCACCTGTAATCTGGATTTCAAGCAGGAAATTTACCTGGAACACCCTTTTGAATCTGATGACAAGTTTACAAGTATCCTTGGAAATTACTGGGAAAAAGTAATGAATACTAATTTTCAATGGCACATATTTTTTGCCATGTTATTCAGCATTCAACCTGGGAATAACTATGAAGATTTTGAGGATTTTATCAGTGTTATCAAGATGCTGATAGTTCAGCCGGGTTGGTATATTGAAACTTTCTCATCATACACAGTATCCAAACAGAAACAGGCTCAGAATGATCTGCTGGAAGTACTTGCAAGTGGGCTGGTAGAAGTTGGGTCCATCGATATAGTTCATGAAGAAAATCTGTTAAAAGTAATGGATGTATTTAAGAAATATATTCACGTTCTGGAAGAAAGATATCCAAAATTTGATGACTTTGAAAATGATCTGCCTGCAATATCCAGTGCATTACTGCATCAGATAAGAGTTATTTTCAAATGAGATGAATCTTTGGTATACTAAAGACAAGGAGATTAATTCATATGGCACAGGATTATGTAGTGATTGAAAAGAATGAAGAAAATGGCATGATTGCCATTAATAAATCTGTATTTGAAAGTATTGCCAATATCAGTATTGATGATATCGAAAATGTTGTGGCAATCAAGCAGGGTAGATTTAATAAACCTGTTACTGTTAAGATTGAAAAAGGACAGCTGTATGTCAGTGTTGATGTCAAAGTGAAATATGGCGCAAACGTGAATGCAACAGCTGAACTTTTACAAAATAAGATTTATGAGAACATTTTGTTCATGACTGGTTTTAAAGCCAGCGATGTAGCAGTAAATGTTGAAGGTTTTGAAATTTAACTGTTGACAAAAAGACAGATATACAGTTTAATGATTGAGTAATCTGAAAAACGGAAAGAAGAAGCACCGCTTCTCACCCGAGTGTCCGAAGGACCTGGGTAGAATGCCGAAGGAAGTAAGTTAGACTTTTAGGCAGGTGCGGCTTCTGTACCTGCTTTTCATATGTTACGGGAGGTTTACTTGGCAAAGTTTAAAAGAAATATGAATGGTGGCAAGAATACCAGTGATGATCTGGTAAATGAAGCTATCCGCTTTAAAGAAGTTCTTGTCATTGGTCCGGAAGGCGAACAGCTTGGCACAATGCAGAGAAGAGAAGCATTAGATAAGGCATATGATATGAATATGGATCTTATGTGTGTTGCTCCTGGTGCAAAGGTTCCTGTCTGTAAGATTCTTGACTATGGAAAGTATCGTTTTGAGTCTCAAAAAAAAGCAAGAGAAGCAAAAAAGAACCAGCATGTGACTGAGGTGAAAGCATTACGTGTTTCACCGGTTATCGATCAGCACGATTTTGAAACAAAACTGAATCGTTCCAGAGACTGGATTGAAGAAGGACAGAAAGTGCGTATCGATATGAAGTTCAGAGGACGTATGATTACACGTCAGGAAGTTGGACGTGAAGTCATGAATAAGTTCATTGAAGGTATTTCTGATATAGCTTCTGTTGAGAAACAACCAAACATGGAAGGAAATACAATGTCCGTTGTATTTGCTCCAAAGAAGAAATAAGTAAAGGAGAATTACTATGAAAGCAAAAGCAAAGAAGCCGAAGAAGATTAAGATGAAAACAAAGAAGACCTTTGCAAAGAGAGTAAAGGTTACTGGTAGCGGAAAGATTACAGCTCAGCACAACTATGTATCTCACTTCGCTGCAAACAAGTCTCATAAGCAGAAGATGCATTTGAGAAAGCGTACAACTGCAAGCAGCGCAGATTTCAAGCGTGACAGCCAGTTGTTACAGGGTTAAGCAGGAAGGAGTAACAAAAGATGAGAGTTAAAGGATCTACACCTACACGTAATAGACGTAAAAAGGTATTAAAACTTGCTAAAGGTTATTTTGGAAGTAAACATTTACTTTACAGAACAGCCCATGAACAGGTTATGCATAGCCAAAAGTATGCATATATTGGACGTAAACAGACTAAGAGAGAAATGCGTAAATTATGGATTGCACGTATCAATGCAGCTGTAAGACCTTACGATTTATCTTATTCTAAGTTCATGCATGGTTTAAAACTTGCTAACATCAACGTAAACAGAAAGATGCTTTCTGAAATCGCTATTCACGATGAAAAAGCATTCAAAGAATTAGTTGATGCAGCAAAAGCACAGTTAAACTAATTTATGCAATTCAGAGGGGAAACCCTCTTCTTATGGTACGTTGGTGAAGTGGCTCAACACACCGCCCTCTCAAGGCGGCATTCACGGGTTCGAACCCCGTACGTATCACTGTAAATAGCTCGTATTTTCGGGCTATTTTTTTATTTTTGCAACATAATGTTGTTTATCTGATACTAATTTTTTTGCTATGTTCATGATGAGTTTTCTTTGTTACAATGAAGCCATGAAAAAGCTACTTATTACACTACTTTCAATCACATTACTATGTGTGGTTTTTCCTGTTATTGTTGAAGCAGAAGATTATTCTGATACTGCTTACTGGACTAAATTATGTACCAATTCTACTAGTCTTAGCGAAGAACAGATGAAAAGCTGTGAAGGCTATAAAAATTACGTTGAGAATCAGTCTGATGATCTGAAAAAGCAATTGGAGGCAATTGATGCCAAACGAAGTGAAATCAATGCAAATATTTCTGAATATCTGGCTAAAATTGAAAATTACAAAGCTGAAATAGATAATCTCAATACTCAGATTGACGATCTTGATGCCAAAATTAAAACTAAAGAAAAAGAGATTGCTTCAAAACAGGATGAAATTGATAAAGAACAGAAGTTGATTGATGAAAAAAATGTTGAAGTTGCTGCTCTTAGAGGGACTGTAAAAAACAGAATCAGTGAAGCACAGGACTCCATGAGATTGAATAAATATGTGGACATTCTGATGGGCGCTAAAACTTTTTCTGACTTTCTGCGCATAGCCAATGCTCTTTCTACGGTAACTAACAGGAATAACAGAGATCTTAAAATCTTAAATGCTTTGATTAATGAATTAAGTGCTATTAAAGCACAGTTGGAATCTGATAAGCAGGTGCTTGAAACTGCTAAACAGGAACTGGAAACGGCTAAAGCTGATTTACAGTCTAAAAGTGATGAAGCCTTAGTCAAACAACATGAAGCAGAAGTGATAGAAGCTGAATACAGAAAACAGCTTGATGAACAGAATACAAACAGAGAAATGGTAACAGATTCTATTTCAGATATTCAGGCAACTATGAAATCTATTGCTGATCAGCTGGACAGGATTGCCAATCAGAATGCAGGAAATAATGGAGAATATGTTCCTCTGACTTCTGGGTTTTATCATCCTGTACCAGGAGCTCATTTGTCTGCAGGTGCAGGTAGCTTTATGTATGGATCAGGTGCACTGCACTTAGGAGCGGATTATGGCGTAAATGTCACAAAAGGTGTTACACCAGTAGTGGCTATTGGAAACGGAGTTATTCTGTATACTTATGATGGTTGTCCTGATGGATATCTGAACAGTCCTTGTGGTGCTTTTGCGTCTAAGTATCAGTACTATCAAAGTTCCTGGTCTGGCGGAGGTAATCAGATTGTGCTTCTGTTTGTAAATAACGGTGGATTATATGCTGCTAAGTATTATCACCTTTATGCAGGTACTTTAACTGTAAGCGTAGGGGATATAGTCAATGGAGGAGATACGCTTGCAAGAGTTGGTACCTCTGGAAGTTCAACAGGTCCGCATTTACACATTGAATTATTTTATTTAGGTTCTTCTTCTAATTTTTCTACATTTGCACAGACGTGGGATGGAGAACTGGAATTCCATACTGGATGGGGATATGATCTGTATAATCATTTATGTGATCAGGGAGCAAGTGCTCCTTGTAAGATACATCCTGAATCTGTGTTCGGGTATTAGAGTTATATAATAATTAAAGTAGTCAGAAAGATATTGCATTTTTGCTGAAAGTGAATTTGAATTTTTCTGATTGCTTTTTTTGTTAAAGATAAAATAGGTGGAGGTGAAAAAAATTTTGAAAAAATGTATTATGTTAGATTTTCCTGTATTTAAGCGGTTTAAATGGATTTTATAATAAAAAAGTGACACCTTTTTTACGTAAATTTAAAAAATACTGTTGCTTTTTTCTAAATATTCCATATAATTATTTCTGCAATTGGGATATAGCCAAGCGGTAAGGCAACTGGCTCTGAACCAGTCATCTCGGGAGTTCGAATCTCTCTATCCCAGCCTAAAGATAACCAGTCATAAGATTGGTTATTTTTTATTTATTTATATGCTTTTTAAGTGTAAAATAGATATGTTTAAAGGAGTTAATGAAAATGGCAATCAGAACTAGATTTGCACCTTCTCCAACTGGCTATATGCATATCGGTAACTTACGTACTGCCTTATATGCTTATCTGGTAGCTAAAAAAGATCCTGAAGGAGTTTTTATTCTTCGTATCGAAGATACTGACCAGGGTAGACTTGTCGAAGGTGCCACAGATATTATTTATGAAACATTGAAGCAGTGTGGTCTGAATCATGATGAAGGACCAGACATTGGAGGACCTGTTGGTTCATATGTACAGTCTGAAAGAGTTAAGAGCGGTATGTATATGAATTACGCTAAAGAACTCATTCAGAAGGGTGGAGCACATTATTGTTTCTGTGATGAAGAAATGATTAATGCTCAAAGAGAACTGCAGGAAGCTCGTGGTGAATCTTTCAAGTTTGATGATCCTTGTAAGAAATTAAGTGTAGAGGAAGCTGAAGCAAGAATTGCCAATGGCGAAGCATTTGTTATCAGACAGACTATTCCAGAAACAGGCACAACTTCTTTTGATGATGAAGTATTCGGAAGAATTACTGTTGATAACGAAACTCTGGATGAACAGATTCTTATGAAGTCTGATGGATTCCCTACATATAACTTTGCTAACGTAGTAGATGACCATCTGATGGGTATTACAGACGTTGTCCGTGGTATGGAATACTTGTCCTCCACACCTAAGTACAATCTGATTTATAACGCATTTGAATGGGAAATTCCTCGCTATATTCATTGTCCACCTGTTATGAAGGATGAACATAACAAACTTTCCAAGAGAAATGGTGATGCTTCCTTCCAGGATCTGGTCGCTAAGGGATACTTACCTGGAGCTATCCTAAATTACATTGCTTTACTGGGATGGTCTCCTGAAGAAGATAAGGAAATATTTACATTAGACGAACTTGTACAGGCATTCAATGTAAAACACATTGGTAAAGTGGGTGCTATCTTTGATCCTGACAAACTGAAATGGATCAATGGTATGTGGTTAAGAGGCATGGATCTGGATAGTTACTATGATCTTGTAAAACCTTATATCGATCAGGCTGTAAAGGGTGACTTTGATGGCAAAAAGATTGCTGCTATCCTTCAGCAAAGAGCTGAAACATTAGTGGAAATTCCTGGCATGCTTGATTTCTTTGATGAATTTCCGGCTTATGACAATGCTTTGTATGTAAACAAGAAAATGAAGACTACATTGGATGTTTCTTTATCTTCCTTACAGGCTGCTAAAGAAACACTGGAAGCTATGGATGAAACAAACTGGAATCAGGAAAATCTGCATAGTGTACTTCTGGAAATTCCTAAGAAACTTGAAAGAAAGAACGGACAGGTATTATTCCCTTTACGTCTTGCTTTAACAGGTAAGCAGTTTACTCCTGGAGGAGCGATTGAAATTGCAGATATCTTAGGTAAGACTGAAACATTAAGAAGACTGAATCTTTCTATTGCTCAGCTTGATAAAGAAGTTAACGCATAATAAACTTAAGGCACATCTGAAAAGGCAATGTCATTAAGTTAAGCACTGATGATCATTGAGAATTAACAAAATATACTAAAGCTAAGGATAGTAGTCTA